>JAYVXG010000483.1:0-4681 GCA_043785475.1 Armatimonadota bacterium | reverse complement strand
ACGGTATCGTGTCGCCCGCCGGATCAAACCGCCAACATCCAAAGGCACCTGAGGGCAGCAATAAAAAGGTCATGTCGGTCTGACACACGAGCCACTCGTCACGATACTCTATAGGCAATGCGTATACCAATGAGTTTTCAAGGAGATCGCCAATCTGGTTCATGAACCAACTGTGCCCTTCTTCAGAATTGATCAGCACATCCGGCACGCCAAGTTCCTTCGCACAAAAGCCCGAAATATTATAGATATCGCCTTCACAGGTTCCTGCGAAATGGCGGAGTCCACGCTCAAACAGTTCGTGATCAATTGCCGGATAACTAGTCATCATATTTTCATTATCTGTACGGCTACGACTTCTTCATGGCCCCAACATGAATAATTCATGAACAACTATCCAACCTCCGAAGCCAAAACCGACAATGAACTCATATGCTCGCATCAACGGGGGAAATATTGGCAGCGCTGAGTAAGGCACTCGACATGGTCGAGGGACAGCCGCCTGGGCACGCCTTCCGAACCTCGCGAATTGCGCACGAGATCTCCCGAATGCACCATTTGCCCGAAGTGCAACAGGTCGATGCATTCTTTGCTTGCCTCATCAAAGACTCCGGTTGCTCTAACAACTCTGTTCGAATCCACAAGATCTTTGGCGGCGACGACCTCCTCAAAAAGCAGGCCGTTAAGCTCATCGACTGGAGCAACTCGCTCGAATCCGTCAAGTACGCCTTGTCGCACATCGAATGGGGTGACTCTATTCCCCAAAAACTCAGAAAATTCGCTTCCATCGTCGGACCACCGACCAAGATCATGAACGAGGTTACCGAAGCCCGATGCACTCGCGGCGCTGCCATCGCCCTCGAACTCGGATTCAATTTTGAAGTTGCAAACGCTATCCAGGCTCTCGATGAACACTGGAATGGCAAAGGGTCTCCACGAGGAATTAAGGGGAACGAAATTCCTCTCCTGGCGCAAATTCTTTGCGTCTCGCAAACGGTCGAGGTCTTCATGACCACATTCGGGATCGAGGCCACCAAAATCATGGTGACCGAGCGGCGCAAAAAATGGTTCTCGGCTGAGATTTCCGATTTGGCATTGGCTCTGCTCAACTGCACGCCATTTTGGTCTGACCATTTTTCTCACGTTGCAGGTGAGGACGTTCCATTTCCGGTTGGACCAGAGCAGCTCAGGCGAGATACATCGCTCGACAAAGTGTGCCAGTGTTTTGCTCAGATCATCGACGCTAAGTCGACTTTTACTGGCGAGCATTCAACACGCGTCACGGCTTACGCGATCGACCTGGCGCGGCATTTTCAGTTCGAAAAAGAACGATTAAAGACGCTCGAACATGCCGCACTGCTCCACGATATCGGCAAGCTCGGCGTTTCAAATTCGATCCTCGAAAAACCGGGCCGACTCGATGCCGAAGAATTTGATAAAGTGAAAGAACATCCATATCTGTCGACAAAGATTTTGACCCAAATTCGGGGTTTTGAACGGGTAACCGACATTGCGTCGGCGCACCACGAACGGCTGGATGGCAAAGGGTATTGGCGAGGACTTTCGAGCGATCAACTGGATTTGGACATGAGAATTCTAACCGTCTCTGATGTGTTTGATGCACTTACGGCCCGAAGACCCTATCGTGATCCAATGTCCCCGGAGGAAGCGATTGCCTTAATGCGTAAAGACGAGGGAACGGCCTTTGATGCCAGTTGCATCGATGCACTCCAGTCTTTGCAACTCCCCACTGATTCACCCGTTGAGCTTCCAAAAGCCGCGTGATTTCAGAAAAAACGCAAAAAATGAAAGCCCATCGAAGTTTTCTCCGATGATTTGCTATTTGGATTCGAAAATTGGATTGCCCCATTGGTCTGCCGGGCTTTCGTAGCGGTCGAATGGATCACTGAGATCCACGAACTTCTGCCGATCAACCTGAGCATAATTCCAATCGAAGGCGTAAATCGGAGTGCCCTTTCGCTTCGTCACCATCTCAACGAGTTTGCCACGACCATACGCCCGGGTATCGCTTGGTGGGTCGGTTTGAGCGACCATCAGCTCAACTTCCTTGATCATTCGCCGGGGCGTTAGACCGTAGAACAGCGATTGTGCAGGGTCGATGTTGTGATACTCAAGGTCAACCGAATGCAGTGCATCGTCACTCCAATCGACCCCTTCCTCGGCGATGTACTGCTCACAAATTTTCTTCTTCGCGACCCAGTCGAGTCTGTCGTCCATGACCATCGGATCAATCTCAAGCTGATCGAGTGTGGCTTTCCATTCGTCGAGAATCCAGTCCGTTTGCACGCTTTCTCCAGCAAGGCATTCCGCGGCCTCCAAAAACTTCCGTTGAACCTCAATCGCAGTAGAAACCGACCCATCAATCATTTCAACTTCCCACTTATAATTTTCATCCCGAGAGATATCGCGAATGGCGACCAGTGGGTTAGCAAGCAGGTACGAGGCATCAATGAGACCGGCTTCGCACACCCTTATTGCGAGCAAAGTCGTACCCACCTTAAGCGCATATGCGTACTCGTTTTGGTTCGCCTCGCCAAAGAGAACATGGAGCCTGGTCATGCCGTTTTGGCTGTACATCGTCTCCCATTTCGGGTTAATCAAGGCACGATTGAATCGCACCCGCGAGGCGATTGTTTTAAGAATGTGATCCGCACGTTGGGACAGTTGAAACTTCACCGTCGGGTCGGCCATGACTCCGTAAACGTGCGAAACCCAGATGTAATCGACCGGGTTTTCGTCCATTTGCTTGAACGACGGCGCGGCCCCTTCATAAAGAATATGGCCGCCGACTCGCCCGACTCCAGCGTAGATTTGGCGGGTGACCAAAAACGGAACCAGGAAGTTGATATTGCCGTTCATCAACTCTTCTTGAGCTTGCACCAAGTAGTTTTCATGGCATCCAAACGTATGTCCGCCAAAGTGGTCGATCGAGTTGTTATATATCGAAATTGAGTCTTGGAGTTTCAGATCTTTGATGGCTTGGACAATGAGCCTTTGACCCGCTCGGTCGTTAGCGACGAGATCTTTCAAGGAGCGGCATTCGGCGGTCGCGTACTCTAGGTGCGAACCAACAGCGTCAACATAAAGGCGGGCACCGTTGCACAGGAAGCCTCCGCTTTGGGCAGGCTCGAAAACATCGTCGCGGGCGTGGTAGTCGATGGCACCGACCTTGCGCTCGAAGAAAAGGTGGTCTTTGATCGCTTCGACGACGTCTTCGGGCCGACCGAGGTCGTCGTCCATGACCAGGCAACCAAACTCTGTCTCGACTCCAAAAATACGTTCGTTGGGTGATTGCATCGTGCTTTGGTTATGGACTTTGGGATTCTTAAACTTTGAACAGGCGACATCAGTCTTTGCGCCAGCGCTTCGGCGGACAGGCAGCCTTTTCTCCGACACGCTCAAGGTGGTTGCGTCGGGCTTTCTATATTACGCTACGTTGGAAGCAACGCTGGCATTTCAGGAAAATGAAACCCATTGCCTGGCACTGAAAACTGGAGCGCATTCGTAAAGGCGGTCAAGCACATTTGCCCACGGGCCCGGCTCTGGGTTGCCGCCGTCTCGGAGCATGACGACGCTCCATCCCCAAACTCGAAATGGGTCGACAGCGAGGGCGTTCGCAACAGCGAGGACTCTTTGTGCGATGCGGGAAGTTGAGTAATCACCGACTTCCGGTAGAGGGTTTCGAACAAAAGCCGCACCTTCGAATGCGGGGTCGCCTTCAACTCCTTTGGCATCAATGCAAAGCCAACCGTTCCCATGACTCAAGATGTTTGCATGATGCAGATCGCCATGAGTCGCGCAGGTTTCGGTCGTCGTTTCGACAAGATGGGCCGCCAAAGGGTCGGTGGGGTCAATAAAGGCATCCAGAGTCAAAAAATGCTTGGACGGTGTTTCTCGCCAGGATTTCACGACTTGGATCCACATTGATAATTGTTCTTGCTCGGTCAACCCCGTTTGATTAAGATGTTTCCCAGGAATGCACCGCTTCATCAACAGCGAGCCGGTTTCAGGATCGCTAGCGTAGATTTCCGGGCTAAACGGTCCGCGAAAGGCGATCATTGCCCAATACCCGGAGGTCATTTCCTCGCCTTGAAAAGGGACTTTTAGGATCCGGTTTGCGTTAGCATAGACCCGCGAGCAGTGTCCACCAGGAAGTTCTTCGGTGGGGACAAAGTTCCATTGCTTGGCCAGGGCCCCCGCAATTGGATCCATCAACTTCATAGTAGAGGCTTTTTCTTAATGTCCGGCCAACGGCGAGGATAAAACGGGGCGGTTTGGCGGTTCTTTTTGAAAATCGGAAACACCCGAACGATCTCCGTTCCCGGAATAGTTTGTTCGCGAGTCTCGACTAAATCGAGCCCCAGTTTTGTCCAATTCCCGCTCGTGAGATCGTCGGTGGGGGTTCGCATTGGAATGAAATAGCCGCCTTGCTTAACCTGGGCGGCAGAAATTTCGAGTTGGATTCCGAACTGAGCAACGGCCCGACCCGTGACCACATCAAATCGCTCTCGTTCTTTCACGTCTTCGGCTCGAACGTGCTCGATCGTGAGATTTTCGAGGCGATGGCGATCCAAAAAGCCAAGCATTTTGCCGTTGGCATCCAGGGCCGCCACTTGAAGCAATGGAAAAGTGCGTGCTACTGGCCAACTAGGGAAGCCCGGAC
>JAYVXG010000482.1:0-4696 GCA_043785475.1 Armatimonadota bacterium | reverse complement strand
CTTGTGAAATTCGAGTCACTGGTCGACACAGGTGTATTTCCTCCCGAGAATGGCCGAGGAGTAGATTGAAGCGGGTTCGGCGATTTCATACTCCCTTTGATGGGAACAACAATCTTCTGCTCGTCTTTCAGCCTCAAAGCAAGGTTTATATTTGCTCGGTCGGCATCTTTTTTGAGGCCGCCCGCAAGTTTAATAACATCTTCAACTCGATCTCCCTCACCGACTTCATAGATTCCCGGCTTAATTACCTCGCCACTTATATCCACTTTGATTTTCTTGGCTGGCGCGGGCATGTTGAAATCGCCCGCCGGTTCTGAGTTGTTGGCAGTGGGGGACGCATTTTCCGAAATGACGGGCTTTTTTGAAAATTTGGATTGCTTAGAGACAAACGTTTTCGGGGTGCTGTCATTATGGATTCGCGCCTGGCCAAAGTAGCCGATGGCCCCCAACAAGGCTACGCCTGCAGTCCCTCCGACTATTTGTCGCCAATTTGGCGTATCCATGTCTCTGTTATAGCGGTTCTAAGCTTCCTTTTTCTAGTAGCGCGTGTCTCCAACCACGAATGCTGACGAAACATTCCTCGGCACGGAGGGCATACAAGAACCTTTCGAGAAGCAGCGCTCCAATGTGGATGGTCTTTTCTCGGCCCTTTTCCATTCCAATAATGTCCGCTCTTTCTTGATCCGATCTATGCATAAGGCTTCCGACTGCATTGCTGATTTCTTCAAAACTCAGTTTGGCTCCATGAACCCGCTGGGGTTGCCAGTAACTCAAACGGTCGCGAATTGAAACAAGATTTGTTCCGGCCGCACCGAGGGCAACGACGACACCACAATCGTTCGGCTGACAGCATGAACCGACGATTTCATCGATTGCGCTGGAAGCACGGAGGATTTGGAGTCCAGAAGGCTCTTCGTCGGGAAAGAATGACGACTTGAGGCCAAGAGTGCCAACCGAAAAACTTTTTTCGAACAAAATTTTTGGGCCAGAAGGTGACCTGTCAGCGACAACCACCTCGGAACTTTGCCCGCCGGGGTCGAGAATTGAGATCCGTGGGTGACCTAAAAATTTTGAGTCGGTGATAACGGACTCAAATCCAAGCTGGGCTTCCTGCTCCCCGGTCAAGATGACGATCGGTGTTCCCTGGGCTTTTGCTTTCGCTAAGAAGTCTGCAGCATTGGTGGCAATTCGGGCCGCCATTGTGGCCCCAACAAGGGTCTGTGGACAGCCAAGTTCCTTGCCTTTCGCAACGAAACGATGAACAGCATCGAGGGTCCTCGCCATTGCCGCCTCGCTCAACAATCCCGTCGTTTTTGTGGCTTCTCCCAGGGCGGTAATGGCAGTATCTTCGTGAATTGGAGACCAAATTCCGTCGCTTAGCTCGGCGACGAGTAAGAGAACGGAATTCGAACCAACATCAATTACTGATCGGAGCATTGTGAGAGAGTGTATCTTTCGAGCTATTCTTTTAGCGTGGCAAGACTGCTTGGAATTGACATTGGAACCTCGGGATGCAAGGTTATTCTCATCGACGAGACGGGAAAACTGCTGAAGCAAGCGAGCGCGGAATACCCCCTATTGACTCCGCAACCGATGTGGACGGAGCAGAATCCCTTGGATTGGTGGGAGGGCGTTAAAAAGTGTTTGATTGAATTGGGCGAACGGAATGTTGACGGCATTGGCGTTACAGGACAGATGCACGGCTCGGTGTTTTTGGATTCGAATGACGAAGTTATTCGCCCGGCTTTACTTTGGAATGACCAGCGAACGACGGAGGAATGCAAAACCATAGAAAAAATCATCGGGCGCGAAGAACTGATGAAGATCACCTGCAATCCCGCGTTAACTGGATTCCAATTGCCAAAGATTTTATGGCTGCGGTCGAACGAGCCAGAGAACTTTCAGCGACTAAAATCGGTTCTGCTTCCAAAAGATTACATTCGGATGATGTTGACGGGCGACAAGGCAACGGAAGTCAGCGACGCAAGCGGAACCGGAATCTTAGATGTACCAAAACGTACATGGTCCGAAAATATAATGATTGGCTTTGATCTACCATTAGGACTATTTCCAAAAGTGTATGAATCGGACGAGGTCACGGGGATCACGCGGGAGTTTCCCTTCTTGGCTGCGGGGGTTCCCGTTGTTGGCGGCGGGGGTGACCAGGCAGCGGGCGCGGTCGGAACCGGGGCCGTTGATGTCGGAACCATTTCGGTTAGTTTGGGTACGAGCGGGGTCGTTTTTACCTCCATCCATTCGCCTTCCTACGACGCGGCTGGTGCGGCCCACACCTTTTGTCATGCTAACCGAAGTTGGCATGCAATGGGAGTGATGTTGAGTTGCGGCGGGGCCCTTCGGTGGTATCGAGATGTGTTTTGCTCGGGCGAAAATTATGATTCAATCGCAAAATCTGCAATGCAATCAAAGGTTGGCTCCAGCGGAGTAACTTTTTTGCCTTATTTGGCCGGCGAACGATGCCCTCACAATGACCCGTTTGCGAAGGGAGCGTTTGCAGGAATGTCTCTTTCGACGACCAAGAATGATATGAATCGATCGGTTATTGAAGGAATTACTTTTGGACTCCGGGATGGGTTTGAGCTTTTGCGAGATTTAGGCGCATCGGCGGAGTCAATTAACGTGACATCGGGTGGCAGCAAAAGCGACTTTTGGGTTCAAATGATCGCCGATTGTTTTGGAGTGCCTTGCAATCGATTGGAAATTGATGAAGGCCCTGCGTTTGGCGCGGCGATTCTCGCTGGCGTTGGAATTGGAGTCTGGGATTCAGTGTCTAATGCATGCAAAAAAACGGTCGCCGTAAGGGATACCATGGTACCAAGGTCAAGTGAATATGGACGGTATCACGAAAGATATCGAAATCTTTACAGCAATATCAAGAGTTGGCGCACCGAATAGCGTTCACTTCTGCAGAGTCAATCTGGTAAAGTTATGGTTCGCGCCCCATTGCGCCTTATCCGAGAGATTTATGACCATTGACGAGACCCAGGCACCTAAGAGCGATATCGACGCTCATCAGCCAGATGCGAATCTAGCTGCGGTGTCCGACGCCCAGCCCCCCATGCACATTGCTTCCGAGCAAAGTGCACCCGAGACACCCGAACCGACGACCGTTGCTGATTCAGCAACTGAAGCCGCCCCGACCATTGAAGCTCCCATCGAGACAAAAGCGCCAGCATCTCCGGTTGCTGAAGCGACAGAAGTTGTTGCTGAAGCGCCCTCATCTGGTGTTGAAGTAGTCGCACCTGTTGCTGAAGCAGTCGCACCTGCTATTGAAGCAACCGCACCTGTTGCACCCGTGAAGGAAGCGAAAGCGGAACCAGCGAAAGCAGAACCAGCGAAAGCAGCCCCTGCCGCCGAGTCCGCAGATGGCGTATCGACCGCAAACGATGGCGACCTGTTTGAGCAGTACATGAATGCTCTTGACGGTGGCGATACCGATGCCAGTTCGGATTCTTCCTACAAACGACTTAATAAAGGGGACCGAATTGAAGCGACGGTTATCCTGGTCGAGCATGATCGAGTTTTTGTTGATCTTGGCACCAAGGCTGAAGGCGTTATTCCTCTGAGCGAATTAAGTGACAAGAACCCTGTCACCGCGATCGGATTTGTAAAAGCTGGAGACAAGCTGCAAGTTGTTGTCTTGAACCCAACTGGTTCTGAAGGAAACCCAACGGTCTCGCGAAAGCGAGCAGAGTTTGAAGAGCAGTGGGATCGAATTATCAAGGCATTTGAGGATGGAAGTCCGATTAACGCCATGGTTGTTGATCGCGTTAAGGGCGGTCTGGTGGTTGACGTGGGAGTTCGTGGCTTTGTGCCCGCAACTCACGTTGGCAATGGCAAGTTGCGCAATATTGACAAGTTTGTCGGTCAAACTCTGACGCTTAAAGTCATTGAGCTTGAGAGAGAGCGAAAGAAAGTTGTTCTTTCGAATCGACAGGCTGAAGAAGAGACTCGCGGCGCAGCCAAAGAAGAAATTTTCAAGAATATCAAGGTTGGAGATACGCTAAACGGAACGGTTCGAAGATTGACCGACTATGGTGCATTTATCGATCTCGGCGGCGTCGATGGCTTGTTGCACATTTCAGAAATGAGCTGGGCAAGAATCAGCCATCCGAAGGAGATTTTCAAGGAGGGTCAAGAGATTCCAGTTATGGTTCTCCGGCTCGACCAAAATGTGGGCAAAATTTCTCTCGGCCACCGACAAGTGCTTCCTGATCCTTGGAATCTAATCAAGTCGAACTATAAAATTGGCCAAAAGATGATGGTCAAGATTAGTCGTCTGGTTCCTGCGGGTGCTTTTGTGAAACTTGAAGAAGGTGCGGAAGCGTTCCTTCCTTTGAGCGAAATTAGCTACCGCAGAATTAAGAAGCCGGAAGAGGTGATTGCAGAAGGACAAGAAGTTGAAATTCAAGTTATTGACCTCCGAACGGATGAAAGGCGAATGGTTCTTTCAATGCGTGCTCTCAATCCTGGTGAAGGTCGCCCTGCAGGTGGCTATGCCATGGAAGAAGAGTATCGAAAGCCTCGAACCGGTCCTGGCGGCAACAAGAGTGGCCGACGGCGACAAAATGATGACTCTGATGATTCTCGTCGCGGAACTGCGACGGGTGGTGCCACAATCGGCGAACGATTGGGCATGCTGAAGGGCCTTCTGAAGAATTCTGAAGAAGAATAGAAC
>JAYVXG010000481.1:0-4704 GCA_043785475.1 Armatimonadota bacterium | reverse complement strand
GATCTCAAAATCGGTATCGAAGAAGCTGGGCGTTTGGCCCGATACAACTTTCTGGAGCAAGGCGCGCGGCGGCTTGACTGCGATTTCATTGCCACCGCCCATACGCGAACCGACCATGTCGAAACGGTATTGCTCAACCTCACGAGGGGGACCGGGCCCAGCGGACTGGCGGGGATTCCGGTTAAGCGAGGCAACATTGTTCGTCCGCTTTTGGAGTTTTCGCGGCACGAAACGGTGCAATATTGTCAAGACAATGGCCTGTGGTTTCACAACGACCCGGGCAACGACAACATCGATTTTTCCCGAGTACGGGTTCGACAACGGGTGGTGCCAGAACTCGCTTTGATCAACCCCTCCGTTGAACAATCTATCGCTCAGTGCGCGAGCATTGTTGATAGCGAAGACCGATTTCTCAATGGCGCGGCGGCGGCCGCCCTCGAACAGTCTGAAATCGTTCTCAATGGCGAACTCTCGTTTCTCACTAAGGACGTTGAAATGGCGTTCTCAAAAGTCCATCTCACTGGACTTCCCCCCGTGATGTTTCGACGCGCGGCCCGACTGGCTTTTCAGTCGCTCGGGTCTCCTATCGACTTTGACCAGACTGAAGCGATCGCGAATACCATTCAGAATTCAGCGGGTTCGATCACCGCAGATGGGGGCGAGGTTGTCTGTGAGTGGGACTCTGAGCGCATTCATTTCCGGGTACTCCGACCCACTGAGCCGTTTCGATTTAGTCTCACTTGCCCCGGTGAAACCGAGAGCGAGGAGTTCGGCTGGAAGCTCAGGGCCAAGGTGCGCGCTCCATCGGACGAGCCTCAAAAAAGAGCCGCGCTCGCCGTAGAATGTCCCAAGAATCAGGTTCAAGGCGACCTTTATTTCCGGTCATGCCAACCGGGAGACACCATGCAACCGTTCGGTTTTGAAGGAACTCGCAAGCTCAGCGATTTGTTGTCCGAAGCAGGTCTGAGCCACGCAGCTAGGGTCAGGTTGCCCCTCATTTGTGATTTTCTTGGGCCCATTTGGGCACCTGGAGTGTGTTTATCGAACAGAATGTATATGAATGTCGAGTGTGAGTCAGTTATTGCGCTCACGTTCGGAGCAATGAATTAAGTAGGCGTCCACCGTAACGCCGAGCATAGGGAATGCGTAATTACTGCATAGACCCTTTTTTGGAGAAAGATTGAGAAATAACAGCCGCAACGCAGTAATCATTGTTGTAACCCTCATCCTGGTTGGCTTCATGGCACTCAGCATTTTGATGCCTGGGAAGCTTGCGGGCGGAGCCAGCAAGATTCATGAATATCAAGGTAACGAACTTTACGCGCTGGTTAAAGAAGGCAAAGTTTCGGAAGCAAAATGGCAAGGCAACGAAATCACTGGTCTGTTGCAAAGTGGCGAATTTTATAAATGCACCTACCTTGATTACTCGAATCCCAACGCGAAAGGAATGTTGGATGTGTTCCTTGACCACAACGTGCGGACCGATTTCCCCGGTCCCGGTCCCGGCTCAACGATTGGCACTGCAGCAGGAATGTTCCTGCCTGCACTTCTTCTCCTAGGCGTTGTTTGGTTCATTATTTCGAGAATGGCTTCGGCTTCTGGCTCACAGGCCATGAATTTCGGCAAGAGTAAAGCTCGCCGAGTTGGGGAAAGCGGCCCGAAAGTCACCTTTGACGATGTTGCAGGAATTGACGAAGCAAAACAAGAGCTTTTTGAAGTCGTTGACTTCCTCAAAAATACCAAAAAGTATGCTGCTCTCGGAGCTAAGATTCCCAAAGGCATTTTGCTGACAGGACCTCCTGGCGTAGGAAAAACTCACCTTGCCCGAGCGATTGCCGGCGAAGCAGGAGTTCCGTTCTTCCACATTTCCGGTTCTGATTTTGTCGAAATGTTCGTTGGCGTTGGTGCCGCAAGAGTACGAGATTTGTTCGAGACAGCTAAGGCCCATCGACCTTCTCTCATCTTTGTCGATGAAATCGACGCAGTCGGCCGTCAAAGAGGCGCAGGACTTGGTGGTGGACACGACGAGCGAGAGCAGACGCTCAACCAGCTGCTCGTTGAAATGGACGGCTTTGATCCAAACTCAGGCGTCATCATGATTGCCGCGACCAACCGGCCAGACGTCTTGGATCCTGCATTGCTAAGGCCGGGTCGTTTTGACCGTCAGATCGTTGTCGACGCTCCCGATCAGCGAGGACGATTCTCAATTCTTAAAATCCACTCTAAGGGCAAGCCATTAGATGCTGAGGTCGACCTTGAACTTCTCAGCAAAAGAACGCCTGGATTCACGGGTGCTGATCTTGCCAACATGCTCAACGAAGGAGCTCTCCTGTCTGCCCGAAGAAATCGCACCAAGATTGGAATGCTCGACCTTGAAGAAGCGCTTGACCGAGTCATTGCTGGACCACAGCGAAAGAGCCGGATCATCGACGACGAGGAGAAGGAAGTTATTGCGTACCATGAAGCAGGGCACGCGCTGATTGGAGAACTGCTTGAGCATAGCGATCCTGTCCACAAGGTCACGGTTTTACCACGTGGGATGTCCCTTGGTTCAACGTGGCATATGCCCGAGACCGACAAGTATCTCGTCAGCCAGGAAGAACTTATCGACGATATCACGGCCTTGCTTGGGGGTCGCGTTGCCGAACAGGTAGCGTTTGGCCGAGTTTGGACCGGTGCGTCAAACGACCTTCAACGAGTCACCGCGATTGCACGTGCGATGATCACCAAGTTTGGGATGAGCGAAAAGCTCGGTACCTTGGCCATTGGTCGAAGTAAAGACAACCCATTCTTAGGTCGCGACTACTATGAAGAGCGTGACTACTCGGAAGATGTTGCAAAAATGATCGACGAGGAAGTTAGGAATATTGTTGACCGTTGCTACCAACGAGCAACGGATATTATCACGACGCACAGAAAGCAACTCGACGACATCGTCAAAGCCCTTCTTGACCGAGAAACGCTTGATCGAGAAGAGTTTTTAGCGGTGATGGAAGGTAAAGAACTCCCAGAAATCAAACTTTCTTACGACTCTCCGGCACGAGATGAAACTCTTAAAGATGTTGAAACTTCGCCGGTTCAGGCGACAAAACCTCAAAAGCTTGAGCCCGGAACCGCACTAAATTTGGAAAAGTCTACATTCTCTCCAGAAGACACCTTGACGTAGAAGGCACAACCAGGCTAAAGTGTTTCTTGGGCTGACATCAATCTCAATGGACATTGAAGGGCTATACCAACGGGGATTTGAATTAAGGTGCGAGGGGAATTACCCTGAAGCTAAGGCGTGCTTCGTGAAAGTTCTCGCCGCTGAGCCCACACACATCGACGCACGTCATCAAATGGCGCTGATCGTTGGATTTGAAGGTGACTTTGATGGATCGCTTTCGGCACTTGAAAGCCTTTGTACGAACTACCCTGCAAATCTGGAAGTGCGGTACGACTTCGCAATGACGCAAATGATGCTCGGCTTGTACGAAGAGGCCTGCGCGAACCTCAAATATATCCTTGACAAGGATCCAACTCATTCGAAGGCTCTCCAACAAGTCATCTACTGCTAGGCGACATGGATTCGGGCGATGTTCGAGAACGCCATTTACAAGCACTCAAACTTAATTTTGATGGTGATGACAATGCTTCTTTGCTTGCACTGGAAGTGCTGACCTTCGAATTTCCCGAAGATACCGACATCCGATTTGATTTTGCGATGATGCAGATGATGCTCGGCAATTTTGAAGACGCCTGCAAGAATTTGAAGATCGTTCTTCAAATAGATCCCAACCACATCAGGGCGATCCAACAAGTCACTTACTGCTAATCCAGATATAATCCGAGCATCGGATGAAACGCTGGCAAATACTCCTTCTTCTCCTCGTCGTTGCGTTTATTCCGTACGCGTCTTCTCTATTCACTGGCCAAAATCTCGGCCCAACCGAGCATATTCAAACGATGGTGACGTCCGACGCGCCAAAGCCGGATTACGGTTGGGACATTCTGCAAGCCGACGGGGTTTTGCAATTCCTCCCCTGGCGTGATTTGGTATTTGACGCTTGGAGACACGGCGAAGCGCCGATGATAAATCCGTACCAGTTGGCGGGGCAACCGCTCACCGCGAACTCTCAATCTGGTGGCTTCTATCCGCTCCACATCCTTTTTGCGTTCGTGCCGGGTTCGACCGGTTTAAAAATCATCCTGCTGGGCATCCTGCATGGCTTCATCGCTGGTACTGGTTTATTTTATTTGTTGCGCAATCTCAAGATTTCGGAGGCTGGAGCCTTAGTCGGGTCAACAGCATTTACGCTCTCTCAATTCATGGTTGCGTGGGCACCGCTTGCGAGCGTTCCGACCACTGTTGCTTGGATTCCATGGATTCTTTCGGGAATCGTAAATGAGAATCGCAAGGCGGGATTCTTCCACGTTTCACTTGCCACCGCAATGATACTCCTTGCAGGACACCTCCAATTTGCGTTTTACGGCCTGTTTGCGGCGTTTTTGGTGTGGATCTGGACAATTGTTAAGGTTCGACAACTGAGCGGGGTTATTCCGCTTGTGGCGATTGGAGTGGGAGCCTTGGTCGCGATGCCTCAGGTCAGCCTCGTCCTCGAGAATTCGAAGACCAGTCACCGCAAGAACATTCCGACCGAAGAAGGCTATGAGGGCTACAACGGTGGCTTGCTAAGACCCTACGAAGCCGTAAGCCTAATAAGC
>JAYVXG010000480.1:0-4705 GCA_043785475.1 Armatimonadota bacterium | reverse complement strand
TGATACGATTGCAACCTTCGCAAAAGCTATCGGTGACGCTCGTTACAAATCCAACGGTGCCGCAAAAGCCGTCTATCCAAAATTCCTTAGCGACATCGCTCATCTCTCCCGGCAATCGATTCAGCACGAACCGCTCTTCAATAATCGCCCTCATGGTGGCAAAGCTCATGACTCGATCTGGCTTCCAAAGGTTGCCCACGAATGGCATGAACTCAATAAATCTAACCTGAACGGGTTTCAGTCTGGCAAATTCGACGAAGTCCAGGAGTTCGTCGTCGTTCAGCCCTGGCATGACCACAACATTGATTTTGGTCGGAATGTCCGCCTCGATCGCGGCTTCGATTCCGAGCATCACTCTATCGAACGCGTCCCTTCGAGTAATCCGTTCAAACTTGTCGGCTTGGAGCGAATCGAGGCTAATATTGATCCCGTTCAGTCCGGCTTCCTTCAATTGCCTCGCCGTGTTTTGCAGGGCAGTTCCGTTCGTCGTCATCAACAATCTTTCTAAACCTTCTAAGCGACCCAGTGATCGCACAAGCTCAACAAATCCTTTACGGACCGTCGGCTCTCCCCCTGTCAACCGAAGTTTTCGAACACCAAGGCGGATGAAAATCTTAACCAATCTTTCAATCTCTTCGAATGTCAAAAGTTCCGCTCGCTCTTTGACATCGACCCCTTCTGCGGGCATGCAATATTGACACCGAAAGTTGCATCGGTCGGTTAGGGAAATTCTCAAATAGTCGTGTCGACGCCCGTGCGAATCAAACAAGGGTTCCCAAATTGGATTAGATTCTTTCGGCATCGTTCTATCCTAGATTGACAATCGGCAACTTGACCATGATCGCGATCATAGTTTTATCATCACTTAGGTCCTACACTTAGTTTAATGCCAAGCAATTTGCAAAATAAGGTCAAGACACTTTTTCCTGGGTACTTCGCGCTTGTAATGGCTACCGGCATCGTAGCGATCGCGAGCAAGAGGGTTGGAATCCACGTTGTCGATGTCGTCCTCTTGACCATAGCAGTTTTAGCTTATGTAGTGTTGTCTGGAATGACAGTGGCTCGCATGATTAGCTACCGAGCTGAACTATTGTCAGATTTTAGAAATCCAGCGAAGGCTCCCGGATATTTCACGATGGTGGCCGGATCTGACGTCCTTGGAACCGGGTTGTTTCGAATCGCAGGTCAGACGCAAATGGCTTGGGGCTTATGGATTTTTGCCATTCTGCTTTACACCTTTCTCATTCACGCTTTTTTGTTTAGTTTCATGACCGTCAACAAAGAGGGGACCCTTGTCGGTTCGCTAAACGGCGGATGGCTCCTCCTCGTCGTTGGCCTACAGTCAATTGCCTCCTTAGGCGCAATGCTAACCGAGACAACGTCGAACCACGGATTGCTGATGGCCTTAAGTGTCAGCGCATTCCTGCTTGCGAGCGGCATGTACCTTCTTCTAATCATTTCGCTCACAATGCGGCTAATTCTATTGCCGCTTGAGCCGGAGCAACTCGTACCGACTTACTGGATCATGATGGGAGCGGCCGCAATATCAACCCTTGCTGGTGCCGAAATCTGCGGCCATGCCGCCATGTGGAGCCTTAGCATCAATATTGTTCCGCTTCTCCATGGCTTAACCTTCATCTTTTGGGTTGTCGCAACTTCTTGGATTCCTCTATTGCTTCTCCTGGGATTCTGGAGGCACATTGTTCGAAAGGTTCCGCTCCATTATGAGCCGATGATGTGGAGCATCGTTTTCCCGTTAGGAATGTACACCTCAGCGACCCACGCCATGATCAAGACGTTTTCGATCCAAGAGTTGCAACAGCTGCCCATGGTCCTGTTCCTGTTCGCATTTGCTGCATGGCTGATGGTCGGAATTGGAATGGTTAGCGGGGGACTTCGTCAGTCAAAAGGAGCCTGAAGACATGGACAGTAACTCAGATTACGTTGTGCCATCAGACTTGATGATCGACATCTTGAAAGCTGCCGAAAAGAAGGCGGCGCTCTCGCCTCGGTCGATGCTTCTTCGGGGAGGACTGTCAGGAGCTTTGCTTGCCTTCGCTACGGCCTTCGCGTGGAAGGGAATTGCGGGTCTTCCGCCATCACAAGGATCACTTGTCGCTGGCTTGGTCTTTCCGGTCGGATTTGCGATGATAACCCTACTTGGACTTGAGTTGGTTACAGGAAACTTTGCGATTCTTACCTTCGGCGTTCTTCGAGGCCGAGGATCGCTGGGAGCTCTCCTAAAGAATTGGAGCTGGGTCATGCTTGGCAACCTAGTTGGCAGCGTCTTCTTTGGTCTCTTGCTCGCCTTCACTTTAACCAATGGTTCCTTTCGATCAACCGACCCGCTCGCCCAGAAGGTTGTTGAAGTGGCAGTTGCAAAAACAACTCACTACGCCGAATCGGGCGCGGCTGGCTGGTGGACCGCTTTCGTGAAAGGCGTCCTGTGCAATTGGATGGTCGCGTTTGGCTCGGTTTTAGGGATGGTCTCCCGATCTACGGCGGGGAAGGTAGTCGCCATTTGGCTGCCAATTTCGATCTTTTTTGCTCTTGGGTTTGAGCACTCAGTCGTCAACATGTTCGTCATACCAACCGGAATTTTGCTGGGAGCGAAAGTAACCGTCGCTCAATGGCTTATTTGGAATCAACTACCCGTAACACTCGGAAATATTCTTGGTGCCGCACTTCTCGTTGCCGCTTGCCTCCATTTCTCACAGCCGCTAGAGGTCAAAAAGAATGAACTCTCAATCCCTCAATCCTGATCCTCTTCCGTTTGATGCCCGAGTTTCCGTCGAAATCTATCGACCGTTCTTTTTGGCCGGCATCCTTACCGTTCTAACCGCCGGCTGCCTTCTTGGGGCCATCGCCTTGATGGGAATAGCTAGTCGAGGAAACTACCTTGCACCGGTATGGACCCCTTACATTTGGGCCCACGCCAATTCGCAACTGTACGGATGGGTAGGGTTCTTTGTGATGGGCTTTGCCCTCCAGCAACATTCGACTTCAGTGTCAAAGGTAGCGAATTTCCATAAACTCGCTTACCTATCTCTGGGACAAATGGGGCTCGGGATCGCGTTAAGGTTCGTAGCCGAGCCACTTGCCACCGTCAATCCCTCGCGTTGGGTTCCGCTCGGCATCATCGCATGTCTATTTCAACTCTCTGCAATCCTCGTCTTTCATTACAACTGCGGAGTAAATCGATATCGAACCGGAGAAAGGCTTTCCTGGCCAACCTTGTTCGTGTTTGGCTCGCTATTCTGGCTCACTGTGGTTGCTTTAGCTGAGCCTTTTGTCTTCGCCATGACGCATCAGCTGGATGAGCAAGCGTCGATCATGTTCGTCGCAAAGTGGTTTACACCCTATCGCGAAATCCAATTCCTGGGGTTTGTTGCGATGATGATTTTCGGGGTCGCAAGCGTGAAACTCTCTACGTGCTTCGGGTTTCAAAAGCCAGATGATCGATGGGGCATCACCGGTTTCTGCCTCTGGCCCCTTGGTCTTGTTTTGAGAGTCTTCGGCTGGCTCCATTACTTCAATTCGTCCATGGAACCACAGTCATCAACGCTATATCGAGCCAGCAGCGTCATGCTTGTGCTCGCGGCGGTAGCAATTGTCATTTCCCTGGGCATCTATAGAGTGTCCACTCCATACCTGCGTTCTCAAAAGTTTATTCGGATTGCTTTCGCCTGGTTGTTGATCGCAGGAGGGTTGATGCTGTTCGAGCCATATCGACTGAGCCTAACAAGCTGGCCTTTCTCACACGCTTACACGGGTGCTATTCGCCACGCGGTAACTGTCGGATTCATTTCGCAAATGATCATTGGTATCAGCTTGCATGTGGTCGCAGTAATGAATGACTTAGATGAAGCCAAAGAACCTCAGCTATGGATTGTATTCTGGCTTCTGAACATCGGAAACCTTATTAGAGTTATCGGAGAAATCGCATCAGATTTCTCTCTAGTCGCTTTCCGCATTATGGGTCCCTCAGGCCCTATTGAATTGACAGGGTTAGTCATCTGGGCGGCTGCAATTATCCATCCTATGCTCGCTCGAAAAAAGAGGGAAACTGTCCTTGACTCATAATCTCGTAACCCTTTCTGAGTTCGGTGAGCCCTTTCCAAAATGCCCTCAACCAGCGGAGGTGTTGGCCCGGTGCAGTTTGTTTGAAAATGTTTCTCAGGTAAGCAAGGAGGAACTCGTATCGGAAAGCCATCTCGCGTATGCGGACCGTGGCGAGAGCCTATGGACTGAGAATTCTCCCTCACGATTTTTCGTTGTGGTGGGAAATGGCATCGTCGGGATTTCTCATTTGACATTTAACAAGATTGAGGTCACTATTGATGTCCTTGGCCCCGGATCGTTTGGTGGCTTGCATCTATCTGATCCCAATGCACGATTTACAACGACCGCAACGTCGTATTCAAATCTTTGGTATCTCAAGATTCCCAATCACGTTTGGACTCAGGTCTCACAAGGAGAACCTTTCCTTCAGGAACGACTCTACCGAGAGATCTTGACCAAGATGCGACGTCGAATCGATCTACTCGCGGGCCTATTGACTGGCAATCAAGAACAACGAATTGGGATGGTTCTTTCAACGCTTAATGATCAATTTCCCGACCAACCGTCGGGCCGGAAGGCAAGGATTCCGTTAACTTTGCAGGGTTTGGCCGACTTGACCAAAACAGATCCAGCGACAGCAAAA
>JAYVXG010000479.1:0-4720 GCA_043785475.1 Armatimonadota bacterium | reverse complement strand
GTTTGGCAATGTCGAACGACCAACCCATTACAACACGAGTTGGGACATGGCGAGATTCGAGGTGTGCGCACAAAAATGGGTTGATTTGAGCGAGGGCGACCTTGGCGTCGCGTTGCTTAACGACGGAAAGTATGGGCACGACATTAACGGAAATGTAATGCGGATGTCGCTTCTCCGGGCTCCAAAAGCTCCCGACCCTGAGTGCGACATGGGGATTCACCGATTCAGCTACGTCCTGTTGCCGCACTTCGGTCCTTACAACTATGCCGACGTCGTGCATGCGGCGTATGCGCACAATGCTCCGCTGCGATACGCATTTATTGAGCCAACCAACGGTTCCGAAAGGCAATTAGACCCACTTGTGACCTGCGATGATCGAAATATTGTGATCGAGACGGTAAAGAAAGCGGAGGACTCTGACGATCTCATTGTACGCCTGTACGAATGCCATAACAGCCGAGGTCAGGCGGAGTTGTACTGCATCAATGCGCCGACTGAAGCCATGATTTGCGATCTCGAGGAGAACGAAATCGGTGAACTTGAAGTCACGGATGGATTGGTTCAGTTCTCTTACAAACCATTTGAAATCGTGACGATCAAGTTGAAGGGGTAACTCAGGGCAAGGGCGAAGGCGAGGGGAAGAAGATAAGATAGACCTATGGTTCTTGCGGCTTTCCTTCTTCTAGTATCAGTCAAGTCTGACCTCATTGAAGTTATTAATGGGGATTTGCCTATCGTGATTACGGCGCCCCATGGCGGTACCAAAGCTATCCCTGGCAGCGAGTTGCGCAAGGACACAACGTTGCCTCAATTTGTGACCGTGCTCGACACGAGAACCGACGACTTGGCCCGAGAAACGGCCAAGCAAGTTGAGAAAGAGTTTGGCAAAAAGCCGTTCGTGGTGATTGCTAAGTTCGCTCGAACGTATGCGGACGCAAATCGCCCGGCAAAATACGGAGCCGAATGGGACGCGGCTCGTGCGGTCCACGCCGAATATCACGAAGCCGTGCGCAAGGCAGTTGACGCGGTGCGGGCCAAGTTTGGCAAGGGAATCCTGATCGATATCCACGGCCAGGGTGCGGACAAGGAAACGGTTTTCCGAGGCACTCAGAACTTGAAAACGGTCACCAGTTTATCAGATGAAGTTATCTTCGGTCCAAGGTCGTTTTTGGGAATACTCGAGTGTCAGGGGATCAAGATATTCCCGACGATGAGGGATGCTCATAAAAAGGAGAATCTGAAGTTTGACGGTGGCTACACGGTGCAAACCTACGGCCTAAATAGCAATGCAGGGATTATGGCGATTCAACTCGAATTTGGCGCTTCATACCGCCGTGGTGATGCTATTCCCGGTGTGGCAAAGAAGCTGGCTGAGGCGTTGAAAAGCCATTGCGATTCGTTTTAGCACGAAGAATTGATCAAACGAAAAGAGCAGGCAAGATGCCTGCGCACCAAAGCTAGCCGATGAATTTATAGCCGATGCCGCGGACGGTTTGGATTCGGTCCACCGCGTCTGGCGTAGTAGCCAAGCGCATTCGCAGCCAACGAACGTGGACGTCTACAGTTCGCGAGGTCACATAGGCGTCCTTGCCCCAGATTCGGTCGAGAAGTGCTTCTCGAGAGAAGACTTGGCCGGCGTTCTTAGCCAGGAAAAGCAATAAGGCGAATTCTTTGGGCGACAAGGTCAATGTCTTCCCGTCGAGAGTAGCCTCATGGGTTCGGGGATCAATTGTGAGATCGCCCCGCTCTACCAATTCATGAATTGTGTCATTGCCAGAGCGGCGGAGGATTGCTCGAACACGGGCCACAAGCTCGGTCATGTTGAACGGTTTGACCACGTAGTCGTCCGCGCCCATTTCCAAGCCCTCAATCCGATCTTCCTCGGATGCACGGGCGGAAATGAAGATTATCGGGGTTTGATTTTCTCGGCGAACGGCTTTGCAGAAATCGTGTCCGCTTCGGTTTGGCAACATGATGTCGAGAACCACCAGATTTGGCTTGACTCTTTTAAATAGCCGCATCCCATCTTCGGCCGTCGCAGCCGTAAATGTGGTGAACCCCTCTTTTCGGAATTTGTTCTCTAGTGTCTCAATGATGGCGGTCTCATCATCGACAATTAGAATGGTCATTGCTCCTGTTCTCGGCTTGACTCTTTCGAGTTGATCTAGTATTGCCATTGTGTTCCCGGCGTTGTCACCATGAACAGTTTTAACACTACTTTATTAAGGGATCGTAAAGACTAGGATCCGGCCGCGATAATTTCGACGTTCGCTCTCGGCACAGTTACTTGTTCCCCTGAACCTATTTTTGCGCGCAGGACCCTGACATGAGTACCAGAATCGAGAGTAATCAATTCTGGAGGTAATTCGGTCACCGACCCGATGACTCCAAAATAAGGTTCGCGAATTATTCGGATTTGCGTGCCGATTTCCAGAGCAAGTGCTTTCGCTTCTTTTGAACCTGCGCCAACTTGAGGTGGGTCTGGAACGATGACTTCGGGTCGGATAACTCCGGCTCGAATTTGGGTCGCTCCATTGAGCGACGCAGTCATGCCTTCCAGCGATTTCAACAATTCGAACGTTCGGCTGGCCATCGGGAGAAATCCAAATCCTTCTGTGATGATTAGGGACAGATTGATCTTTTCGGTACCCGTGATAGCAACGCCGATATCGTAGCCAAGGAATTCGATGAGATCGCTGTCTTTCAGTCCACCTGCAATGATTCCTGCTGCTCCGACGCTCGAAGCCTTCTTGATCGCGGCTGAGGTCATTCCCGAGCCGCCAATGAGGATTTTTCCTGCGTCATCGGCCTTGATGTTGCCTTCGTCGAGGAGCTGGTCCGCTCCACTCACGGCGACCCGAATTACGCCGAGTCTTTCGCCACCAACCCCGAAGATTCCTTGAATCATCGCGCATCGGGTTTCGATGATGGCTCCTTCTTCAGGCATCACGTCTACAACTTTGCCCTTGATGTAGGAGTCAATTTCTATTGGAATCGATGCTTCGCGAACGAGAGCGTTTCCGGTTACGTCGCTAAACGATTCGAGTATGCCGTCAAAGTCGCAGACTGCTGAGGGAGCCTTGAAGAGACCGAACATCTTCTTGCCTTCGGCAACAATTTGACCTTTTGTCACGGGATCCCCAAGCGCAACTTTCATAAAGTGCAGGACATCTTTCGGTTCAACTCCAAGCTGGTCGGCTAGTTTTACGTTTTGGAGCGCGCCGGGAAGGAGTGCTCGTGCAACCGGACTTTTCGGGTCGACCGAGTCTCCCACTTTGACAAGAACCTCTCCTTTGATCGGAAGGCGCCTTGTGCGACGAACGACGATGTCGCTACTGACTGTTAACCCTGGTGTATATGCGCTGCCCAAACCTTATTGTCCTCGAATTCTGGACAAATTGTACTTGATGTTAGTGGTCGCGGTCGCTACTATGTCCTGGGAAGAGTTTGGCATCTGGGTCGAGGTAAGTCTTAGCGTAGCAAACTGCAGTAGCGGCCTCACCGACTCCGGTGGCGATCAGTTTGATCTTGGTTGAATAGCTCGCAACGTCTCCAACGGCGAAAACTCTTGGAATATTTGTTTCAAATCTTTCGTCAACCTTGATTTGATTCTTCTCGATCGTAAGCCCCCAATCCTTAAGCGGACCAAGACTCGATTTGAATCCGATGTTGACGCACACTTCGTCGCAAGGACAGTGCTCAAGCTCTTTGGTTAGCGTATTTTCGAGGGTCAAGCCCGTTAGGTGATCCACGCCGTGAAGTTCCTTAACAACGTAGAAGAGCTTCATTTCGACGGAGCTGGCCAGAACTTTTACTACGCTGTCCTCGTGGGCCTTGAAGACATCTCGACGGTGGATTAGCGTGATGTTCTCGGCGACGTCTTCGAGGTCCATGCACCAGTCGAACGCGCTGTCTCCGCCACCGACGATGGCAAGCTTTCGACCCGTAAAGACGCTCCGATCTCGGACTCCATAGTGAATGCCTTTTCCAACAAGAGAGTCTTCTCTTTCAACTCCGATCTTGGTCGGTTGAAAGGCACCTGGGCCGGCGGAAATAATGATGGTGTTGGTTTCGAGTTCGAGGCCCTTGTCGGTGATAATCGTGTAGGTATCGCCGTTGTCGATAAGAGCTTGGGCTGTATTTTCGAGGACGAGCTTGGGGTGGAACTGACAAGCTTGCTCAACCATCGATTTAGCGAGATCCTTGGCCAGAATTTTGGGGAAACCCGGCATGTCGTAGACATATTTCTCAGGATAGAGCGCGGTTAGCTGTCCACCAAGTTCGGGAAGGGAATCTATGATTCGGACGGACATGCCTCGCAGTCCTGCGTAGAAGGCGGCGAAAAGTCCGCAAGGACCACCACCAATGACGGTTACATCAACTTTGCTCATACTCAACCAGAGTGGCTCCGCGTTGAACCTGGCATAGTTTACTTTAATGTCGTAGCGGGAAGCGAGAGAAGCTGGGATCCGCCTTCCCCTTGCAGGCTTCAGCGGACAAGAGCGAGGAGTGCTGGGAAACTTGGGAGCGGGGAAGCGGGGATGCGCGAGAAGCGGATGGCCGCTTTCCCTGTGGAAAGGATGGTGCGCACACCCCATATCATCTCCGATTGCCGCAATTGGCTATCAAAGTCAACAGCGACATTCCTTACGAATAGGCAGAAGATTCTCCTGGTATCTCGACTAAAACCACCACTGCCTTTGCCCTGACCGACCACCTT
>JAYVXG010000478.1:0-4722 GCA_043785475.1 Armatimonadota bacterium | reverse complement strand
CCGTGGACGCCTGGGCAATGCCCTCGGCTCGGGCTCAGGTCGAGACTTCTAAGAGCTTGCGCTTGAATAATGCTTCATCGAGTATCGCCACCAAAATCGGCTCAGAATGAAGAAAGTGATCGCCAGAAGAATCGCTTCTCCAGCAATTGCAAAACTCGGTATTCGAACTAATTGCAGGGCAGGAAAGTACGCGAAGAAGGCGACCGGCAAAACAAAGGTCAGCAAGTACCTCAGGCCAGTCGGATAAATGTCCATGGGATATCGACCCAATCCTGTCAGTGTCTCGCCTAAGACCCACAGGTTATCAATCCGGATGAAGTAGATTCCCGTGGTCATCAGCATGAGTTGGAAGCCGTAAAGATTGACCACTGCACAAACTATTCCGACTGCATACAAAAAGAACTGCGTGGCGGTCGGATGGATGCCAACCAGCGAGATCAACACCAAGACAATGGCGCCGAGAAAGGAGCCAAGCTCGGCGAAGTTGAACTTGCGCATGCTCACCCAGAACTGCGAATCAACCGGCTTCGTGACGATAAAGTCCAGCGTGCCTTGGCGAACGTGATTCGGAATTTCGAGCACCGCCGCGGCCAGCAGATTGTTCAAAGACGAAACGATATACAAGGTTGCGCCAAGAATCTGAGCCTCGCGGCGGTCCCAGCCCGCAATGGTTTTCACGTTGGCGTAAACCACAAACAGCACAACCAGAAAGAATCCAAACCAGACCGTGTTTTGGAGCATCTTGGCAATGAAATTGGCGCGAAATTGAAGCTCGCGAGCAAACGAGCTTTTGAAAAACGTTCGGTAAATCCTCCAGTAGTGTCGCACCGTTTTGAAGCATACTTTGATTCGTGGAGCTTTTGAAGTTCTTGATGGCGAGCGTGATCGCGTTGATCACATTGACAACTGGTGCGTTCATATTGAGGGCGGTAAAGTTCGATGGTTGCCGCTCGGCAAGGATCGGGCTTTCGGGCCTGGTTGGCCTCGGGCTCATGGGCTCTGTGATTGGTTTGGCTCTGACGCTGCAAATGCCGATAACGTTGGCAACCTTTGCGATCTTCCTCGTCCCGGGCATTGGGTGCGCGGTCAGTATTTCAAAGAGCCGATATCTCGAACGCGACGAGGAAAAGGAGAGGGGTAATCCCCTAGCAATATTTGCCGTCTGCCTGCTTTTGCTGCTTGCCTTGATTGGTGTGCTCACTCCTTCAACTTCGCTCGATTGGGACTCGATCGCCTATCATTTGGCGGTTCCGGCAATTTGGGTTCGCCAAGGCCACGCAGGACCGATCAGCTACATCCACCACTCGAACTTCCCAGGAGCGGTGGATTCTTGGTTCACGGTTGGCGAACTGTTCGGCGGACAAACCGCGGCAAAGACCTTTACTTGGTGGTTCACAACGTTTGGTTACCTCGCCATTTTCGGATTCATTAAGGAACGGTTCAACTCCACTTCCGCTTGGCTCTGCACCATCGCTTTCGCCAGCATTCCAATGGTGATGTGGGAAAGCGGCACCGCCTATATTGACGTCGCGAACGGCCTGTTCGCCGGATTCGGATTCGTCTTCGCCGCCCAGTACGTTGAGAAACGAGAGAAATCCGACCTCATTCTGGCCGCGGTCATGCTCTCTTTTGCGGCAGGCTCGAAATACACGGGACTTCAAGCCATCTTTATCGCGAGCCTCGTCGTCCTGCTTCTCATCAACAAACCCGACAAGCTCGGCGCAGTCAAAATGGGCGGACTCGCAACGATTCTCTCCAGCTTTTGGTACATCAAGAACTGGATTCTCGTCGGCAACCCGGTCTACCCCTTCTTTTACGGAGTCTTTGGCGGCAAAAACTGGGACACGTTCCAAGGCAAGATCTATTCTGACGAGCAGAAAACGTTCGGCTACCAAGGTCCTCAAAGTCTTGGCCAAAGCATCCTCGGGCTCGTGACTTCTCCCGGAAGATTCACAAATCCATTCCCAACACTTGGCTACGGCTCGGCCTACGTCTCCCTCGGTTTTGCGGTTGCCGTTGGAGCCGTCATCGGAATCGTCAAAGGGCTGGTCAGCAAATTCGACCGCTCCCTCGCCCTCATGATTCTGATTCAGCTTGTTGCCTGGTTCGCACTCAGCCAGCAGAGCCGATATATTCTCACCCTCGTCGTACCGATGCTGTACTTCTTCGCGCAAGCCCTCGAATGGAAGCCAATGAGTAGGTTCATCATGGGTGCGCTCGCCGTCCAGGTGATCGCTTCCATTTGGCTCTACAAGGAAAGCACCCTTGCCGAACGCCTGCCTGTCCTCATGGGATCCATCACCCGCGAGGAGTTCCTCGGCGGTTACAAGCTTGAAGACGGAACCCAGGTTGGAGGGCATGTCGAGTTTTACAAGTACGCGAAGGTGATCGACGCCGACCCGACCATCACCAAGGTCGCGCTCTTTGATGAGGTCTTTGGGTACTACTTGGAAAAGCCGTATTTCTGGGCTACGCCGGGACACACCACCGAACTCGATTACGCCAATATTCAAACTGCCGACGAGTTAGTTACGAACCTGAAGAAGCTGGGGATGTCCCATGCGTATGTAACGAATAAATTCCTCAAGACCGACCCAGAAGCCGAAGCACGGTTTGATGGAGCGATGGGTTTGCAAAGCGACGGGACCATTGGCACCACCACCCCGCTAACCGCCGAAGCACGGAAAAGCGGAATGGCGGATGAACGAACGAAATGGCGGGTACTTTTTGCAGAAGCCGTCGCCGCAAAGAAAATCACGCTCGTTACCGCTTTCACTCCCTCGAAATTTCTCTTCAAAATTGAATAACTGGTATCCTCAATACGCTCAAGGGCGAGCAAAAAGTACAAAGGGATGACTCACCAATCCGGCTCAACTAGCTCGTTTTCACATAGCCAAATTTCCGAGACTGATTTCGAAAAACAGCGAGGGATTAACCGTGTCGAAGTTCGCACGGGTTTGACCCAAGTTCACGTCCTTGACCTCAAACCTCCGATCTCAAAAAGCCGCCTACGCGTGTTGGCCGCAGTTGCCGAAGCAGGCATCTGCCTTGACTTTCTCAAACTTACGCCCACTGGACTTTCGTTCATTATCCCGGCTCAAGATACTGAACTGATTAGCAAAACCCTCAGCGATGAAGGCATTGCTAACCAACTTGCTACGGGGCGCGCAATTGTTCTAGTCCACGCCGTCAACATTCGGGATGAAGAAGGCATGATTGCGGGAATCCTTCGCCGAGTCATCGAGACTGGTATTACCGTTGACCACGCTTCGGACATGCACGACCGAATCCTTATCGTGACCGACGCAAACCAAGCCGAAAAATTTAAGTCCCTCATCGAGGCGGGAGAGGCAAATGTCTAAAGTCAATATCATGAAGTTTGGCGGCACGAGCGTCGCGACTCCTGAAGCCCGATTGATCTCGGCGATGAAGGTCATCAGCGCGAAAGAGAAAGGCTTCCAACCCGTCGTGGTTGTCAGCGCCATTGGTAGGAAAGGAACTCCGTACGCAACCGATACGTTCATCAACCTTCTGAAAGAAATTGACCCGACCGTCGAGCCAGATGCCCGAGAACTTGACCTCCTCATCGCATGTGGCGAAATCATGAGCTCGGTTATTTTTGCCCACACCTTGAAGACGCTCGGTCACTCCGCGATGGCATTCCGGGGCGGGCAAGCGGGCATTCGAACTGACGGCGTATTTGGGAACGCCCGCATCGTCTCGATCAACCCAAGTGCCTTGTTCAAGTGCCTTGCTCAAGGCGCGATCCCCGTTGTCTGCGGTTTCCAAGGCGTTTATTCTCAAGATCGATCCCTTCCCGGCGGAGAACTCACCACTCTCGGGCGAGGTGGTTCCGATACGACCGCTTCCGCACTTGGCGCCGCAATGAAGGCCAACGCAGTAGAAATATATACCGACGTTGATGGCGTCAAAACCGCCGACCCAGACGCCGTTCGGGAGGCTCCCACGCTTCGCCAAGTCACCTACGACGAAGTCGCTGAAATCGCTCACCTTGGCGCAAAAGTTGTCCACCCTCGAGCGGCTGAGATCGCGATGAATTACAACATTCCTCTCTGGGTAAAGAATACTTTTAGCGATGACATCGGAACCGAGATTGTCAGCCGCAACAAATTTCCCGGTCGTCGGGTCACGGGGGTCACCCACACCGGAAAGCTGGTCTATCTCCAGTTCAACCTCAGCGACTCGGAGAATGCCCACCGTGGGACTCTCGAGGCAAGCATTTACGGCACTATGGAGCGGTACGGAGTACAACTCTTCATGCTGAACGTGAGCCCCGAATCGACGGGATTTGCCGTCCCGCGCGACCAGTATGCCATCGTGCAGGACGTCCTCGACGGTCTCGTTATTCCGGTTGGCGACCCGGATTCGCGTGTCGTATACGTCTTCCAACTTGGAAAGGCAACACCCGAGGTTGAGACGCAGGTTAAGCTCCTTGAAAGCCTTGGCGAAGTCCGCCGAGTCACCGCGACGCTCACCGAAGGGTGCTCAATGGTTTCCCTAGTTGGGCATGAATACATGCAACAGCCAGGCGTCTTTCTTCGGGCGTTAGAAGTACTCGAGGAAGATCAAATCAGCGTGCTACAGACCTCGGATAGCGATTTCTCGCTCAGTGTTTTGGTACCGGAAGCCGACACCATGCGAACCGTAAAAATGCTCCATGCTCGGTTCGGACTCGCCGAAGTCGTGTAACGGGTCATCTCA
>JAYVXG010000477.1:0-4735 GCA_043785475.1 Armatimonadota bacterium | reverse complement strand
CTCCAATCGGTTGTCAAACACGAGCGACGGACTTGTGTATCCCGAAACGCCTGTTTCGGTCAACCTCATGAATGTCGGCGTATAAGTCACCTGAACTTGAGCATTCTTCGGCAACGGCGCACCGGTGAACTTAATGGTCCCCAGTTGGGTGTCGATAACCGCTCGCCCGCCGAAGACGGTCATCGCGCTCTGCAGCTTTGTTTGTCGATCAATTACCGGCACGGTAGTCAAGATGGACGCTCCATTGGAGGTGACATCGAAGACACCATTCCAAACGGACCCTCGGACTCGGTACGAACTGAATCTCGCATCGTACACCGCATTTTCAACGATCTGTGTTCCGGCAACTGGCGCAGAGCCAAGAGGGTTGATTTGGCCATACGTTCGATAGTTGAAGTTCGCATCGAGGCGGGCCATAAAGACTTCGCTCAATCCGCTGCTTCGTAATCGACCCGTGAAGGTCAGATCGTATTCTGTTGTTGCAACTCCATTCAACTGTGCATTTCGTTGAATAACCGCAGGATTTGATACTGATTCAAAACCACTACCAAACTGCAGCATCTGTGGAACCGTAAAGCCGGAGGCTGTATTAAACGTGGTCACGTAAATCGACCACACGCCATTGCTGAGCGCAGGGTAGAACACCGTGACGTCGTTTCCGTTCTGAACGAGGGTTGGTCGTCCTTTCAAGGAGAATGGATCAGCATCGAGAACATAGGTTCCTGCGGGTGCACCGCCGGAGCCCATAAGAGTCAGGATAATTCGTGAATCATCCACGACGCCTGCGGTCGTTTGCCGTTTGGCAGTTCCCGTGTATCCAACGAACAGTTGGGACTCAACGACTCCGCCAAGATCCTTATCTCCGTTTGTCGACCAGACAGGGTTACCGTACGTAACATCTCCGGTTATCGTGCCACCAATATCCGTCGGCGTCGCGACTCCGTTCGTGAGGTTTGGCAAGAAGATGTTGGTGTCTGGAACATTTGGCAACGAAACCAGGTTTCTGAACCATCGTTGGTTCGCTGGATCGTCTGGCGTGAACTTGTTGAGATCCCGTATCTGAGAATCTTGACCTCGACTATCGGCCCCTCCCAAGACGTCTCCTTTAACCATGCTCAAGAATATGCGCATGTTTCGATTATTCGGATTATTGTTCCCGACTACAGGATATGGATCTGGTCGATTCGACGCAAATGCCATTGCGATGTTTCCTGCAGAAGTTCTCAAACCAGATGGCTGAATGTCTGTCCACTGCGCGGGGTGCGAAGCGTCCACAACATTACCTTCGTGGAATCCTGCGGCCGTATAGTCGCTTCGACCACCCGTAAGTTGGGTTTCCTTTACATTGAAGGTCAAGGTGAAGGTTGGATCGCTGTACGCCTCAAGCGGGACGACCGTTCTTGATCCGGTGTAGGTCAACGAAAGGCTTTCGTCGTATGCACCAATGCCAGGTCCTGTTCCACCAGTGTCTTCCACCAATCTCATGAGTTGCGAATAACGACCGACTGGCGTACCCAAAGGAGGCGTAACACTGATCGTCGGTGGCAAATTGGCATTTCCTGGAATCAGCGGGAATCCTGGGTTCGGAAGATTTGGATTAAGCCTTGATGAAGGATTCACCAAAATTGGGTGACCGATGGAGTCTCCAACCCTTGGCTTTTGGGCAAAGATTGGGTTGAAACCAGGGGCAAACTCCGGTGCAAATCTTCGATCCAGGGTGGAGTGAACATCCGTTGCAGCATCAAGCCAAATGTCAGCATTGTTGCCGCCGGAAAGTACTTGCCATGGCCAGTACAGTCCGCCACCTGTCGTATCGTATGTACCCTTTGCAACTCGAACATTCCAAAGGTTCACGTTTCCTTCATTGAAGGCGGTGAACGGTTTGAACATCTTCGTGTATTCGGGACCGTACGGATTGAAGAATGTCGCTGGCGACAGCGTTCTGTATGGGAACGTGTTGCTGTAGGTTAATCTTGCATCGTAGCCTGCGCCCGATGCCAACGATCCGAGGTCCACATTTGGCGTTCCAATAGTGATTCGTTCGTCAGGCGAAACGGCAGCAGCTAGATTGAATGTTCGGTAAGCCTCTCTTGTCGATCCACCAAAGCCACCGTTTTGATCGCTGTCTACAAAGACCGTAAATCGGCCCGTGTAACCTGCTTCCCAAAACGAGCCGTTCTGGTTCGGGATTGAAACGTTACCAAGGTTAGCTGGTTGATACTTGGGCACATCCACTTGGAACTGGAAGATCGTTGGGACGATTATTCGAGTTCCGGCATTAAGTTCATCTACGGGCACTCCGCTAGGGGTGACCGGTCCCTTCAGGGAAACAGGGCTGAAGACAGGGTTTTCAACATTACCGTTTGGTTCCTTGGTTACCTTAACGGTTTCTCGTTGCATGTCGGAATAGTCAAGGGAGACGTTCGGGAACAAACCGGGAAGGTCTTCAAAGTTGCCCAATAGTCCGCCAATTCCAGGGACTGCCGAGAACGGTTTCATGACAACTCCCGCGCTGCCTTGCCAACGAAGATCTTTTCGATCTACTTTGACGAGGTCCAGACCACGGCCCTCACCACGCAGGAGCGTGATCAAGCTTCGATCGAGGACAAAGACATTTGTTGATTTCGCAGTACCGTGCGCTGTAGTTCCAACTGACGTGCCAAAGAGGTCGCCAAATACAGTTACCCCAAGACGAGTAGGAGTGACGGTTTGCGATCCATTTATCAGAGCATCCGCTTGGATAGGGTCAATCGTATCACCGAGTGAAGACGTCGGCTGTGTTCGGAACACTTTTTCGATCGAAAGACCGATTGGGTTCGCAACCTTATAATCCAGTTGAGTGAGCTGAGGATTCAGCGATATCGACTGCTGAGTGTTGTTACTGTTAACTGCACTCGTTCGGATTTGGACTCGAATGGCGCCTGGACCAGGAGTATGCGAAGTGCCTCCACCAGCAGTTAGCGGGATTGCGAAAATCGCATATCCACCATCGGGATCCGCGGAAGTTTTGTCGGCAAAGACCCGTGCCTCTGCGACCACTGGTCGTCCAGCCCGTCCTTCTGTCGTCACGGTTGCTTCGACAATTGGAGGTGAAATGTCATTTCCAGCGGTGTCTTTGGTGGCGAACGGGAAGTTGTAAGCCACAAGATAAATTGTTTCGCCCCATTCGAAAGCAGCCCCGTGGGTGCTTCGGAATGGCGGTTTAAGTCTGCCGTAAGGCTTAGAGTAAGCCGCTGCAGCATTGATAACAGTGGCGTAATTTTCGATACCGGTGATCGTTCCCGTCAACGTCTGACGCAAGTCTTTGAAGCCGAATGGACTCAAATAGGCAACTTCGCAAGTCCGGAAGGAATCGTAGTTCGGATCGTTATCAGGAATGGATTCGCTTCCTGGTCCATTTTCACCGGATCCAAGATTTGAACCTAAGTTCGCCAAGTCTGACCAAGCGAGTAAGTAGCCGTTGGTTGATGCACCGAATAGCCACTTATTAGATATCGACATTGACGCCTTGATTGGGCTGTTCATTTCATAACCCCAAGCAACCCGGTTTCCGAATCTCGTTTCTTCCCCAAGTCGAGCGAAAAGCGCGGCGAAGCGGCCTCCCTCGGTCGGGACCATGATAACAGGATATTGACCATAGACTGATAATGGTCCGTACGTGGTCATTTCGGTGTAGATGAGTGACCCGACACCGCCGGATAGCAGCTCTTGAGTTCGCCAAATGACGTCACCCGTTGCTGCATTGATAGCATAGACACACCCATTTTCGTTCATGGCGAAAACAGTATTTGGCATTGCAGGTGCGGCTGACGGCAGGCTGTTTAGCTGAGCAGCACTGACGTAGCAGGCGCCGCTAAACCAGTCGAGCTGAGCCGGAGGCTTTGCCCCACCTGGATCGACATAAGAATCGACAATGGAATTATTTGGAGTTCCCCAAATTGGCGCACCAGTTCTGGCATCAAGGGCCATAAAGCGAGCCGAGTTATCATCTTCGTGCTTGGTGCCGAAGAATAAACGATTGTTTGCAAGGTCGAGAACTGGCGCGCCAGTTATTGGCGGCAAGGTCTTTACGTTAGCCGCCGGATACTGCCAGATTATGTTAGTCTTGAGTTCTTTTCCGCTGGTGTAGTTGAAATCCCCTCGTGCGTCGAGGCAGAATATCCTTCCTTGCTCGGTGGCAGCAATAACTACATCGGTTGCGACTCCTCCGATGATAAGGTTCTCAGAGATTACTGACGATATTGATCCCAACTGGCTCGATTTTGGAACAAGTGCAGGGAATGTTTCTGGGAAAGTCCATCTTCGGAAAGTAGATCCTTTGCCACCAGCAAAGTCGCCTCTTCCTTCCATCGCGATGTTGTAAATCCGACCGTTTCGGCTACCGATAACTAAGTAATCGCGGAATAAGCCAACTGAAGGAACATCCTGAAGACGCTGAACTACGGCGGTACTTAGGTCAAAATCCGTTGCCATTTGAGCCTGAGGAGTGTCGTTTATACCGTCGAATTTTTGGTAGACGCCCAATAAATTAGGGTCAGTTGAATCTTGCCCAGGTTGCAAGTTCGGGTCATTGACGTTGTCAGTTGAACTTGGGTATGTCCAGTAGCAGGTGGTGGTTCCGTCGCCATTACCCGTTGCATCGACGCAATGGATTCTTCCCCTTTCGTCAGCGATAAGGACAACATTGGTGTCGATTGGCGCGGCTCCCGAGGCATGTCGGACTAGAGCTCGAGAA
>JAYVXG010000476.1:0-4743 GCA_043785475.1 Armatimonadota bacterium | reverse complement strand
AAATTCCTACATCAGCGAGTACTTCTGGAAGCAATCACATCGGCGATACCCCCTTGAATTTTGGTCCGAAATCCTCGCGTACCAAATTGCACCTTTTTGCCACATTGACGTTCCAGTAACTTATCCAAGTTGGCTGAAGACGTCGATCACAAGGGAATCTTATCACCCAGGTAGTTTGACCCGGTTCCTTCTGAAGAGACGCGACGAGGAGTCTCTCTTACACGGAGGCGACATCTTGTCCAGGCTAAAACCAGATTTCGAACGCAAAAAAGGGTCAGACCACTCTGTCCAACTTTGCCGGCGTATCCTCACTTCTGAGCAATATGACCTGTTATTTGGACAGTTTGTGTTTGATGCAATCATTGGGAATCGTGATCGGCACCAAGATAACTGGGCATTGATTCATGACTCTAAGGCTGAGGCAAAGAACCGATTCCGGGTTAGCGCTACCTTTGACAATGGTTCGAGTTTAGGTCGCGAATTGAAGGACGAGGCAATTGAAGACCTGATGCGCAATACAAAAATGTTTGAGGCATATATATCGAGGGGTCAATCTCATGTTCGATGGGAAGAGGCAGGAAAACTAGAAATATGCAGCCATGAAGACCTGATGATCCGACATTTGTCTGAATTTCCTGAACTAAGGCCGAAGTTTGAAATGGTAATTTCCTTTTCGGAGGCTCATGTTGCCAAAAGCATCAGCAGAGTGTCTTCCATGTCGCGAGATCAAGACATAAATCCGAGCATCGTTATTTCAAACGTCCGTGAAGATTTCCTCATAAAGCTCATTCTACGTCGACGAGAACGCTTGAGTCTGCTATGATTTCGCCTATACTTAGTACGGTGCGTCCGGCCAATTTTACGACTTTAAAGCTCATTTGGCGGGCAAGGCCTCACACTCTCCGCCTTGTCGTCGGTACCTTACGAGTCGTCGATGACACCTACAGCTTTGTTTACGACGGTTGCGATTTGGCAACCGCGGTTAGCGAAGGATTTCATGGTTATCCCGGAATGGAGATGCTTGAGAGCGAGTTTAATGGTCAGGCGATGAACTCGTTTGCAAGTCGAATTCCAAGTCGCGAGCGGCCAGATATCGATCAAATATTATCTGCATGGGGTGCGAATAAGGGGATGCCTGACTTCCAAATCTTGGGACTGACATTTGGTCGGCTGCCGACCGACATGTTTGAACTTATCCCGGAAATTCCAGTCGAGCGCGATATTTTCTACTACACGAACCTTGCCGGACTTCAGCATTATGCTCACCCTGAGCTTTTCCAATTCCTTCCTATCGGCACGGCACTATCCCTGGAAATGGAACCTGGAAATGCTCACGATTGCGATGCCGTCAAGGTGATGTATGATGGCAAATTGGTTGCATTCATCAAGAGAGTTCATTGCGAGAGCGTATGTGAGGCACTGAAGGCTGGAATCACGGTGGACTGCAATGTCGTTCGCATCAGGCTAAACGGCGTCATCGATGAAGTCGTCACAATGATAACGTATTCGTGATGTCTCATGGCCTCCCAAGTCGACTTTCTTCAAGCCGAGTTCCTCGAAGTATATGAACCTGCTCGAAGGTCGGAAAGTCTGGCGAATTCTGATCCTCGGGCATCGTGCTTTTATACTCGTCGCGCCCTCGAAATTGCCGTTACGTGGATATTCGAAAAGGACGATTCCCTTACCCTGCCCTATCGCGATGACCTCAGCGCTCTCATCCACGAGCCAAGTTTTAAAGGTCTAGTTGGTCAAGCTATCTTTCAAAAGTGCCGTGCCATCAAAGAACTCGGAAACCTCGCCGTTCATAGTCCCCGTCCGATCAGTCGACAAGATGCGATCGATGCTGTCCGCGAACTTTTCCATGTCTGCTACTGGCTGGCCCGAACCTACGCAAAGGGCGAAAAGCCAGACCCGAATCTCACTTTCGATCCAAACCTCCTTCCCCCACCTGCGAGAGAAGTCCAGAAGCAAACAATCGCTCATCTGCAAAAGTTGAGCGAAGAAAACAAGCAAACCCAACAGAAGCTCCTTGAGGCGCTCGCCGATCGGGCCAACATTGACGAAGTCCTCCAGCAGACGAGGAAAGAACTCGCAGAAGTGAAACGGGCAAACGCGGCGGTTCCCGATAACCACCAGTACAACGAGGCCCAAACCCGTGACCTCTTTATCGACCTCTTCCTGAAAGAAGCCGGTTGGTCCCTCGACAAACCCGAAGATCGGGAGTACGAAGTTGCCGGAATGCCCAACAGCCAAAACAAAGGCTTCGTCGACTACGTCCTCTGGGGCAAAGATGGAACTCCTCTCGGCCTCGTCGAAGCTAAACGAACCAAGCGCGACCCGCGCGAAGGTCAACATCAAGCCAAACTCTACGCTGACTGCCTCGAAGCCAAATTCGGCGTCCGTCCCGTCATCTTCTACACCAATGGCTATGACCACTACATTTGGGACGACAAGCACTATCCGCCTCGGCCAGTTCAAGGCTTCTATACTCGCGACGAATTAGAGCTTCTGATTCAACGGCGAACGACAAAGAAGAGTCTGGCCAAGGCCGACATCAACGACAAGATCGTGGAAAGATATTACCAAACCCGCGCAATCCGCCGAGTTGGAGAAACTTTCGAAAAAGACCACATGCGCCGAGCCTTGCTCGTTATGGCCACTGGAGCAGGCAAAACCCGTACCGTCATCGCCCTCAGCGACCTGCTCATGCGTTGCAATTGGGCCAAGCGAATTCTCTTTCTTGCCGACCGGACGGCCCTAGTTAACCAAGCTGTTAACGCGTTCAAAAATCACTTGCCCGAAGCCGCCCCAGTCAACTTGGTCACCGAGAAAGACACTGAAGGCCGCGTCTACGTCTCAACCTATCCAACCATGATTGGCCTCATCGATGAGACCAAGAAAACCGGTCAACGCCGGTTCGGTCCCGGTTATTTCGACCTCATCATCATCGACGAAGCCCACCGCTCGGTCTATCTCAAGTACAAATCCATTTTTGAGTACTTCGATAGTCTCCTCGTAGGATTAACCGCTACGCCCCGTGATGAAATCGACCGCGATACTTACGGCCTCTTTGAACTCGAAAAGGGAGTCCCCACCGATGTCTACGCACTCGGCGATGCCATCGACGATGGCTTCCTCGTTCCGCCCAAATCAGTTTCGGTACCTCTGAAAATTCCAACCGACGGCATCACCTACGACAGTCTTACTGACGACGAGAAAGAACAATTCGAGATCACCGACTGGAACGAACGCGCCGAGGACGTGATGACCACCCGTCGAGTCGACTCCCAAGCCGTCAACAAGTGGCTATTCAACAAGGACACCGTCGACAAAGCCCTCAAACACCTCATGGAAAAAGGCATGAAGGTCGAAGGCGGAGACAAGCTCGGCAAAACAATCGTCTTTGCCCAAAACCAAGACCACGCCGATTTCATTGTCGAACGGTTCGACGCGAATTACCCTAAGACCAAAGGCAGCTTTGCCAGGGCCATCACCTTCAAGGTCGAATACGCCCAGAATCTGATTGACAATTTCTCCATAAAGAGCAAGGAACCACAAATCGCCGTTTCCGTCGACATGCTCGACACCGGAATCGACGTTCCCGAAGTCGTCAACCTGGTGTTCTTCAAGCAGGTTCGGAGTAAGACGAAGTTTTGGCAAATGGTCGGACGCGGAACCCGTCTATGCCCAAATCTCTTTGCCCCCGGCCAAGACAAGGAATGCTTCTACATCTTCGACTACTGCGGCAACCTCGAATACTTCAAGCAAAGCATGGACGGTACTGATGGCAGCGCCGGAAACTCACTAGCTAAACGACTCTTCACCCTTCGCCTTAAATTGCTTCGCGAACTTGCCCACTCAGATATTGGCAGCGACACCATCAAAGAACATATAGCCCAGTTCGGCGATCCCGAGACCGAAGCCGAAGTCTTCAAGTCCATCGTTGAGCTTCTAAAGGCAGAAGTCAACGCGATGAACACCACGAACTTCATCGTTCGCGCCAAGCGCAAACTAGTCGAGAAATACCAAGACTCCCTCGAATGGATTCAACTCGACGATCAGAAGCTGCATGAACTCGAAGACGAAATCGCGGGACTGCCAACCGAGAAAAAGCCAGAAATGCTGGAGGCAAAGATGTTTGATCTCCTCATGCTTCGCCTACAAGTATCCCGACTGAAAGGCACGAAAGGCTTCATTTCTCTGAAGCAACAGGTTATGGAAATTGCCGCCTCACTGACGACCACATCGGCTGCCGCAATTCCAAATGTCAAGGAGCAACTCGAACTCCTTAACGAAATCCAAGAGGATACATGGTGGCAAGATGTCACCGTCCCGATGCTCGAAGTCGTACGACTTCGAATGCGGAACCTCGTCCAATTCGCCGAGAAGCGAAAAGGCAGCCCGGTCTACACCGATTTCGAGGACGAAATGGGCGAAGAAACCGAAATCGAACTTCCCGGGCTAAAAGGCGAGCTTAGTTTCGAACGATTCCGCGAAAAGGCTCGGGCTTTTCTGTTGAAGCACCAAGACTCCGCCGCGCTTCAAAAACTGAAGCTCAACATTCCGCTGACTACATCCGATCTTGACGAACTAAACCAAATCCTAATCGCCAGCGGTACCGGTTCCGAGACCCTAGTCGCCAAAGCCGCCGAAGACGGACTGGGAGTTTTTGTTCGTTCCCTTGTCGGCCTCGACAGAGAGGCCGCGAAGACCGCACTAAACGTCTTCATCTCCGGCAAGACC
>JAYVXG010000475.1:0-4744 GCA_043785475.1 Armatimonadota bacterium | reverse complement strand
GCAGAGCAATGGGAAATCGTCCGACAGGTCGAATCTTTGTTTGCATTGGCCAACTCAATTGAAACCCGTTTGAACGATGCGATTGCACAAGTCAATCGCACTACCCAAGCCATTCTTGCAAAGGCCTTTCAAGGAGAGCTATTGCCCAAGGAACTTGAATGAAACTACGACGACTGGAGGTTTCAAATTTCAGGGGTCTTAGATCATTCAAGTGGGATCCAGGAGAAGGGCTGAATATTCTGATTGGACCCGGTGATTCCGCCAAGACAACGGTTCTCGATGCGATTGATTTTGTACTTGGCCCAAGGTGGAATCCATCTTTTACCGACGCTGATTTTACAGACTGCGACACGACTAAAAGCATCGAGATCATCGCCACAGTTGGTGAGCTTCCTAAGGCTCTACTTGGTGACAATCGGTTCCAAGATCATTTTCGGGGTTGGAGGACAGGTGAGTTGCATGATGAATTTGTGGATGACGATCAAATTCAAGACGAACCTGTACTTTCCATTCGACTGCTTGTAGAAAGCTCACTCGAACCCATTTGGACAGTTTGGACTGAGAGACAAACCGAGCCAGGTCCGAGTATCCAAGCAAAGGACCGCGAGAAGCTCGGGGTGGTTCGAGTTGGCAACTACGTGGACCGTCACATGAGCTGGGGCAGAGGGTCAGCTTTGGCTCAATATTCGGACGATATGGACGATCTCACGCCAGTCTTTGCGGAAGTTCGGAGGCACACGCGGGCAGCCTTTGACGAGAAAGATTTGCCCGAGCTAAAAAAGACATCCGATGGCCTCAATGTGAAGGCCAAGGAAATGGGAGTTAGAATTACTCAGTCCCTACAGCCAGGATTAGATTTTGGCGCTTTGAGAGATGGTGCAACATCGGTAAGCCTTTTTGATGGATCTGTTCCGACCCGACAAATGGGCTTAGGTTCAAAGAGGCTCCTAACGATTGCAATGCAGCTCGGCAGACAATCAGGACAACAGCTTCTATTGGTGGACGAAATCGAGGCAGCCTTAGAGCCTTATAGAATTCGACACCTTCTCCGTTCCCTCATTGAAGTTAAAGTTCAAGCAATAGCAACGACTCATTCTCCCGTCGTACTTCAAGAGGCAGCGGCTGAATCTATCTTTCAACTGAATGTCACCGCCACTGGTGTTACGGCTTCGCCAGCCGACACAACACTCAAGAATCTCCTGCAACATTTTCCAAATGCCTTGTTGTCGCGAAGGATAGTTTGTTGTGAAGGAAATACGGAGCTAAATTGCTTTGAAGCTCTTAAGGAAATCTGGATGGCAAGCGGTAATTCTGACCTGAATGTTGAAGGAGTCACTTCGGTTGACGCCGGAGGTTGTGGAGAGGTCGGCAAAGTTGCCAGGGCAATTCTAAGCCACAACTTGCCGGTCGCAGTTTTTGCAGATGATGATGAGACTATCAATCTCCCACAAGATGCTGCGAATGATCAAAGGTTGTGTTTGGTTCAGCAGGCGAGTGGACATTCTTTCGAGAAGGCCCTCTTTGCTTCCATTTCAGATGAGTGTATTGACCTTTTGCTTGCTCAAATTGCAGATATTCTTGGAAGCGAGGGAAACTTAAGGGCCCAGCTCAGCGAGTACTTTAGCGGCCTTGATGGCGTTGTTCGTGCCTCGCAATTGGTCAATCCCATTCTGCCCACGGCGACAAAAGCACAAGAACTAGCGAGGGGCGCGGCGGAAAAGAAATGGTTCAAGAAAGGAGATCAAGCCTACCAATTAATCATGGCTATTTCTCCTAAATGGGCTGAAGTGTTGAATACAGACTTTGGTAAGAAAACCGAAATATTGAGAGCATGGTGCTATGCCGGATGAAAGCGCTGTCGCCCTCTCTGTAGCGGCCGACAATTCCTACTTGGAAGCTCCGGCTGGATTCGGGAAGACCGAAACAATTGCCGATGCAATTTCGCTTTGTGGTGGCAAGCAGCTTGTCCTAACACACACTCATGCTGGAGTGGATTCGCTTCGAAAGAGACTGAAGGCAAAAGGTGTTCCTGCTCGCTCTTATCGGCTTGAGACTATTTCTGCCTGGTGTCTTCGTTTTGTCTCGGCATATCCATCGACATCGCAATATGTTTCCAAGTCCGAGCCCGACTGGAAGCAAGTCTACGCGGGAATGGACCGGCTTATGAAGATTGGCGCAATTAGGCAGATTATCCTGGCATCGTCAGACGGCGTAATTGTCGATGAGTACCAAGATTGCACTGAAGCACAACATACGATTCTGAGTGCCGTCGGAGAGATTCTGCCTTTGCGGCTCGTAGGTGATCCACTTCAAGGCATATTTGGATTTAAGGGTGAGGTGCTCGTAAATTGGGGCACAAGCATCTACCCTTCATTTGCAGAATTGCCCGCCTTGACGAATCCTTGGCGCTGGCAGAATCACAACGTCGAGTTGGGAGATTGGCTCGTAGAAACGCGGACTCGACTGCTAAGTGGTCAGCAACCAGCTTATGATGCCACATGTATAACTTACGCCATTTGCACCGATCAACAGGATCGTCAGAAAGCAATTTATGGGGTACGTCCAGGCAAGGATGAGACGGTGATGGTTTTGGTCCAGATGGCAAACCAAGCGCATGCACTTGCCCAGAAAATGCCAGGGTTTTCTTCGATGGAAGAGATTGAATGCAAGGATCTGTTGAAAGCTTGCAGGAACTTAGAGGGCAAAACGGGATCAGCCTTCATCCTAGAGCTATTTAGCTTCGTTAAATTGTGTTGTACGAATCCAGATCAAACGCTAGATAGGATTGCAGGCAAGATTGAAAAGGGCGAGTTTCTCGGTATCAGTAAACTCGTGCCGAATGAACTTACCTGCGTAATTGAGAAGGTCGGAAGTTTAGCTTTAATTGAACATGCCGAAGAGATTTGCACAGTCCTTTCAAAACTCAAAGGAAGGAGAATGTTTCGGAGCGAACTCTTTTACGCCATGATCAAGACAATTCGCTTGTGCCTGCGAAGTCCAGAGATTAGCCTTTGGGAATCGGCCCGACAGGTTCGAGAGAAGGTAAGCCATGGTGGCAGAAAGGATGTCCAACGGTTGGTTTCTAGAGTTTTGTTGGTCAAGGGCCTCGAATATGACCATGTAATTGTTGTCGATCCAGGATCACTTACGAACAGCGAGCTTTACGTAGCTCTGACACGTGCGCGAAAAAGTCTAACTGTAATCGAAGGTAGCTCTCAAACAGGGTCCACCAACGAAGTTGCTACGTCAATTGAAACCCCCGTGATTGAAATTGGCCCCCAAGGCAGCTTATTCGATCTCTAGATTCGTTTGCGACAAGCATAAGAATAGAATAGCCCTTCGCGAAGAAGGGCTAAAACGGCTTGACCATTACTTTGCGATGACAAGCGAATTGGTTCGATCGAATAAAAGTCCGTTTACTTTGCCACATGCAATCTGATCAATCAATCGATCTACGGAAGGATTGTGCTTGGCATAGGTTGGGAGCTTTTCCGGTGCGCGCCTTGAAACTCCTAAGTCAGTATTGCGATCCCATTCATATCGCCAAAGACGGGCTGTACGAAACGGTTCCTGATTGAGTTCTTTTCCTAAATGGTGAAAGAAGCCTCCGGAGAAAATAACAATTCTTGGAGCACCCCACCGAAGCGGCACGACTGCTGCACGTTGGTGAGCGGAGTTATGTATTCCTGTCACAAGGATCTGGCCATCGAGGACCAATTGTTCAGTCTTCCTTTCGATCTCATCGAGGTCGGAAGGTGAATGGCAGTCGTGTCCAAAGGTTTCAGGGATGCAAACGAGATTGGATTCGAGCAGCCGGGTATTTCCATATAGCCACAGATTCGCTGGCTCATAGAATCCGGGTTCTAAATCGAATGGGGCAGTACGACGAGGTGGCGCGGTTTTGCAACCGTCGCGGAGAGATGTGATGCTTGACACTTGCCCAGTGTCAGTTGGGCTAAGGCATCCTGCAAAAGTTCGAGCTTTGGCGCAACCGGCATTTTGAAAGTTGCGTTATGCAAACAAAGTTTCAACAATTCCACGGAATTCTGGCCAACTCTTGCCATATACCGACAGGAAGCCGTCTTGGATTCCGGCTAGTTCGGCCATTTGAGGGTGCATCCATTGAAGTAGCTTCACCATGTCCGAATGCACTTTTGGAAGATTTGGATCGAACACAACATGCTCATGGTGCGAAATCCTGTTCCTGACAAGCCGGATTTCTCGTAGTGGGCCAGAAACCGCCGCCCTCTTTAGTGTTGCTGCGCCCGCATAGTGAGGAAACACAGAGTGAATAGTTGGGCGCACGATGTCATTCTCGTGACTTTTACCATAGAGCTGTGTCCAGAATCCGAAGTTGAGTTCAGCAACGACGCGTCCGGGATCATAGGGACGTCTTAGCTGCTGAAGCTGCTTCTTTGCCCGATCTACCGATTTTTGCTCATCTGGACTTAGTAATTGTGTATTGTTGAACCAGGTAACTCCATGGAGCCCGGTCAGAGCATTGTGAAGCTGATTTCGAAAGGTAATTTCGATGAGGTGCAGTTGGGACTGAAGCTCTTGGCAGACTGCGATATTCCAAGCGTATCGAGCGACCGCATCAAGCCCATCGGTGTCGCCAGTACGCATGTAAGCATCAAATCGCTCTGGTGCAAGGCTGTGGATTGCTGTCCAATTTGCTTGAATATTGTTGCCAGAGCTGACTATTTGAGATCCTGGTATAGACATTTGAGTAAATCTGCCGTAT
>JAYVXG010000474.1:0-14721 GCA_043785475.1 Armatimonadota bacterium | reverse complement strand
TTAAAGTTTCCGAATGCTAGGGATCGAGCTCCTTTTTCAGCAATTGCTTCAATTGGAGTGCAACCAGCGAAATATTTGATTTGCTCAAGAAGCTGCTCTTCCCCACCGTTGATCGCATACTCCGGATCGATGATGGTATCGGTTCGAACCCCGCCCGCCTCGAAGGCGTGAAACGGTGCTCGCTCCGCGGCAATCAATTCGGTCACGAATGCCTCGTAGTTTTCCTTGTTAAAGGGACAATTCAGGTAGTCGTCCCCTTCACCCTTACCATACCGACTCTCTGCAAAGACGATATTCATATCCAGCGAAGAGGCCTCGACGGTTGGTGAAACTGCGTCGTAAAAATACAGGTGCTCTCGGCCCGACTTTGCCGCCAACCATTCCGAGAGTTTTGGTGATGTCAGCGGGCCAGATGCCAAAACTACAAGATCGCCATCCGTGAGCCAACTTTCGACCATCTCCGGTGAAACCACCTCGCGGCTAACCGCGATAAGTGGGTGAGATTCGATGACCGAAGTAATCGCCCGCCCAAATTCGTTTCGGTTCACGCAAAGGGCCTCCCCACCGGGCACTGAGTTTTCGGCCGCAGTTTTTAAGACGATTGAACCTAATGCTGACATTTCGGATTTCAATTGGCCAGCAGGGCTTGTCGGCGAATTCGATTTCAGCGAGTTTGAGCAAACTAACTCGGCAAAATAGTCGCTCGTGTGCGCCGGGCTAGATTTTGTCGGCCTCATCTCGTAAAGGGCCACCTCAACCGAGCGCGATGCGCATGCCCATGCGGTTTCTACTCCAGCAAACCCAGCTCCAACAATTCTAATCATGTGATCTTTTGAAATGAAAAAGCCTGAAGAGAAAATCTTCAGGCTTCCGATGGTGAGACGAAGTTATCGGCGGCGACGTCGATCTTTTCTGAACTGGAAATGGGGAATATTCGCCGATACGCTTCTTCCGTTTGAATCTGTCCAATAGATAATTGGCTGCAGAGAATCATCCACTATCAGCGGAGTGTAGGTTGTACCGCTGTTCGTAATGACTTGAATCGTTTGTACCGCACTGGCATTGAACATCACGGCGGCAATCTTAGAACTGTCTTCGTTGTAGAATCCCATTGATTTGAATAGGGTCGGAGTATTCGTCACTCGAGTTGAAGAACCACCGATGGTTGGCACACTATAAAGGTCACTGTCGCTGCCAATCACTTGAGATACAACAAACAGAACTTTATTGCCGTCTCTACTAAAGGTCGGAGAAAACACGTCGAACCCAAGGCTCGTAATTGGGGCGGACGTTCCAGTTATATAGTCAAAGGTGAAAATTTCTGACGTAGCACCCGAAGTTTTTGAATAGGCAATCAAATGGGAACCGACAACTGGACTTGTCGAGAATTCAAAGGCATCGTCCAGGGCAAGAATAGATCCACCGCCGACTGATACTCGGTACATTTTGAACCCAGTTCCCGCGTCTGCGAGGAAAATTACATAGAGACCGTCGGGAGTGAATTCAACGTCTTGAATCAGGTCGAATGTCGTTGCAGTCAGCAAGATGCTGTTGGCTGGATCTAAGGCGGTATTACCCTTGTAGAGCTTAAATTTGTTCGTTGAGGCATTAAAGCTTGCAAATGCAAATTCGTTTGGCTTGGTCGGGTTTGGAGCGACTGCGGCGATACTTCCAGCGGTATACGACGCGAGCTGACTGCCGTTGGTGCCGTCAGCCTTGATGGATTTTAGGAAATTGACAGAACCATTGGTGATCGTGTAAAGGATCGCATCATGAGGTAGCGAGCCAGCGGTTGTTGTTCCTGTGGTTCCGGTCGTCCCCGTGGTTCCTGTGGTCCCAGTAGTTCCTGTGGTTCCACCAGTTGTGCTACCGCCACCGCAACCGATCATGATGGCTACGATGCCAACCCAAACCAATGCAATTGTTGTATTTCCGCCTAATTTCATGTTAATTTCTCACGCAGAGGACCATCTACTTTACTGTGTTTCGTCCTGATTTTGTCCATTGAGACTGCATATTGGACCATAAAGTTCGGTCCGTCTGCTCTCAAAAACTGTTGTTTCGTGCTTTCCTGGAATAGTCACGTTTCGTTTGTTTCGGCTCAATTCAAAGTTAATGTCAGCGACAATGAATTCCTCGCCCGAGCCAGCACTTGCCAAAACTTGGCCCATAGGATCGATGATTTTGCTCCTGCCAATAAATTTGAATCCTTTTTCCGTTCCAACTCGATTGCATGTAATCATGAAAACCTTATTTTCCGCCGCCCGCGCGACTGCGAGCACTTCGGCACTGATTTCTGCACCATTTGGCCAATTAGTTGGTAGAAAAATTGCATCCGCGCCCTTTAATGCTAATACTCTGGATGCTTCCGGAAATCGCACATCAAAGCAAATCAAGATTCCAATTCTCCCAAATTTCGTTTCAAAGACGGGCAATTCTCTTCCAACTGTCACAAATCGGTCGTACCCAAGTTCTGGTAGATGGGTTTTTCGGTAATATTCTGGTTCTTTATTGGGTTGCAAAAGGGCCGCGGTGTTATAGTATTCGCCACCTGTAAATTCAGAGAAGCCAAATATTGCAATGACTCCGGTGGCATCCACCGTGGCTTGAATGACGAGAAACTCTGGAGAGTCAATTTCGACTTCAATTTCTCCTCGTTGATCCTCGGATTCAATGCAATATCCGGCGACACAGCACTCTGGGAAGACAGCAATATCTACTTGAGATGTTGCCAGGCTACAGATGGCATCAGTTATTCGAGATACATTGGCGTCTTTCTCACCATATTTCACATCCATTTGGACGCAAGCGACTCGCGGCATAATTACGTTCCCAAACTAAACCGGATGGATGGCAATGATGAAGGTGAGGGTGAAATACAAGGTCTCAGTGTCCTTTTTTAGGCGAATGAATTGTGCATCAGCTTGTTCAAGAATGCCTCGATGTAAGACAACCTGGGCACCATTCTCAATATGTACGACAACTTTCTTGCCGATGATCTCGTTGATGATCATAGAATTCATGGAGGATACCCTTCAGGAAACTAGGTTAGCCCTAAACTAACGAAATCCCTACACTCTTCAGGTTTGTGGCCGCTTCTATAACTCGGGCTTTCATGCCCGCTTCACCTTTTTTCATGAAGCTTCGCGGATCATAGGCCTTTTTGTCTCCCATTTCACCGTCAATTCTTAGCATTCCATCGTAGTTTTTCAACACATGGTCAACGACTGGTCGCGAGTAATGATACTGACAGTCGGTGTCAACATTCATCTTGATGACCCCGTACGCAACAGCGTCGTGGATTTCCGAGAGGAGGCTTCCGCTACCGCCGTGGAAGACGAGGTCGAGAATTTTGCCATATTTTGCTTTCATCGCGTCGTTTCCTGCCTTGAGGATGCCTGGATCCAACTTAACGTTGCCAGGCTTGTAAACACCATGAACGTTGCCGAACGTGGCAGCCAAGGTAAATCGGCCGATGTCTTTTAGACAGTCGTACACGTAGAGCATGTCTTCCGGGGTCGTATAGAGCTTGTCGTGGTGGACTCCGGTATTGTCGATTCCGTCCTCTTCCCCGCCAACGACCCCTGCTTCGACTTCGAGGATAATGCCCAGCGGGGCCATCGCTCTCAATAGCTCCTGGGCAATAGCCATGTTTTCTTTCAGGTTCAGCTCGGAGCCATCGAACATGTGACCATTAAAAAGCGGTGCGACTCCCTTTGCGACTCGATCTTTGCTTTCGGCGATGAGGGGTTTAACAAATATATCGACCTTTTCGGGGACGCAGTGATCGGTCGTGATTGCAACGTAGCAGGGCAATTCTTTGGCGACTCGGTGGGTGTATTCGGCCAGTGCAATTGCGCCTTCCGACATGTTTTTGATTGGGCCGCTTGCAAATTCCGAACCGCCCGTGCTGAACTGCACAATTCCGTCCGTTTTTGTTTCCGCAAATGCGGCTAATGCAGCGTTCAACGTTGTGCTTGAAGTGACGTTAATCGAGGCAAGCGCGTAGTCTCCCTTTTGGGCTGCGTCGAGCATTCGGGCAAAAGTGGCTGCATCAGGTACCGGCATAATATCAATGGTATCCCATGTGGCAAGTTGCAAAGTACGTCTCACCGATCATTGTCTTGCTTGGACTCGTAAGTTTTCCGGGAAATCAATCTCGATTTGTGTTGCCAGCTTGTCTGGAGATTCTCTCGATTTCCTCTATTTTCCTTCTCTGTAATCCACTTCGATCAAAGCCAAATGCGTCAGCTTTGCTCCTCTTTTGGCTGGCGCCTTTGGCGCTACTTTGGCTGATGAGTGAGCGGCGTGAAGGGCGAGACATCGGTTCCCTTTCGATCGGAATCGAAATAGGATTAGCAGGAATCGGGACTGCTTTTCTGGTGAGCAAGGACAACCTTAAAAAGTCAGATTGGAAAGTCGTCCTGTTGATTTTTCTGACCTGGGGAGTTGCCTACCTCAGCGGAGCGTCCGGTGGTGCGGACAAAATGCACCCAATGTTCAGCTTTTTGCATTTGACGATTGACCAACTGAACACCTTGGTGATGGTTGTGAGAAAAGCCGTCCACCTTACATTCTACGGAAGCATCACCTGGCTCCTCGCGACATATCTCTGGAACCAGGTCTCCAACTGGAGAACGTTATTAAGCCTACTGATTGCTTTTCCTTTATTGATCGCCATCAGTGACGAGTTTCGGCAAAGCATGATGCCAAATCGCCAAGGGAGTCTGTTCGATGTCTTTTTGGATATGTCGGCAACTTTTATTGTCTTAGGTGTGTTGCTGTTTTTAGAACGAAAGAAACAGCGTAACGCAACCGTGAGGTGATGCGTCTCTTTGTTCATGGGGAAATAATGAAACAAGCTGGATTTTTGCTGCTACCAGCAGTTGCATTGACATCCGTTGGAGCGTTGACGTACGCAACGAGCCAACCTCGAATGGAACCGGTCGCCAAACACTTGAGCTCGCCGACCAATGAAGGCACTAAGTGGAATGATTCCCACATTGCGTCCAAAACTGTACCGTTTGCGCACGACAACGAGATTGACGCCTATCTTACTTCCATTCGAAGCTTCATGCTAACGCCGCCGCGTGATGGACGATTTGGGGCGAGTCGGATTCCCACTTTTCATGGCGTGTCCAAAAACAAAGTCCCTGGTTATAATGAAATTGAAAAGCTCGGTGAAGCGAATTCATTCGCTTCTTTCGTTATCGGCGAGATTCCCAAGGAAACGATTGCCGAACTGAAAGACTACAAGGAAATGTACCCTGAATACAAATTGGAGATTCCGAAATATAGGGTGACCCAGGTCACCACATTCGACATGAAGCAATAATTGCCTCGTGCAGCGTTGAAATGAAATCGTCACCCCAAAAATGGTTGTGAACAAGGTTAAAGTACTTATGGATTCTAAAGGCTACGAAACCTATTCACAGGCAACTGTGGTCGATGGAGTTTCGGGTTGGGTGATGGCAAAAGCCGTTCGCGCTTCGGAAAAGTCTTGTTACGGTTGCCATAATACGATCAAAGAAGGCGAGCCGATTGGCCATGTTGCGGCAGTTCTCTGGAAGAAGGCATCAAAATGAAAATCGTAAGATCAAAATTGAGCATCGCGATACTCTCGATAGGCTTCATTTCGGCAATCGCAGCGATATCGTACGCGGCCCTGAATCGCGAAGTCCGCAATGCTTCCCGAGAGCCTGGCAAGGACTCGTACACGTCTCATAACAAGGCTCACCCGGACACTAATGTTGCGTCGGGGGCGGTAATGCCGCCCCATCAAGACGAGATTTTAAGGTATCTCGAGTCAATGAAAGGATTTTTGCAGACTCCCCCTCGAAATGGAGTTTTTGGTGGAGACAGAATCCCCACTTTGCATGACAAAGATGCCGCTCATATCCAGGGATACCAAGACCTCAAAAAACTTGAGGGGCAAATTACGTTGCAGTCCGCGGTGGTGGGACTTCGGTCTGCTCAAGATCTGAAAGAGATGACGCAAGGTATTAATGAAGAAGGCCGGAAGAGTGCCCCTTTAACAATTCTCGACGGGGTTCGCGTGACGCATGTCCATTATTTGACTCAGGATAATGAGGACTCAGAAGACGCAACCCTTGTTTGGGATGCTAATACGAAGCTAATTCAGCAATTTGGCATTGACATTCGAAAGAAAGGAGCTGAAAGCCTTACTAAGTCCGTCACGGTTAGGGGTGTTCCGGGTTGGATTGTCGGCAGAGCCGTTCACGCCAGCGTCAATTCTTGCTACAAGTGCCACGGAAATATTAAGAAGGGCGACCCGATCGGATACACCGTCGCGATTTACACCAAGGCAAAATCCTGAGGCACCGTGAACGTTCCTCGTTGGCGATGATTTGGAAGAAGAAGGAGAAGCGATTTCACTCATCGCCAAAGAAAGGCGTTGGTGGCGCATTTGCGCTCACCAAGTACGCCGTGCATAGTGACGCCACCAAGAAGCATGGGGCGCAGACAATAAGCAATCCGACTCCAGCGCCAAACGCCACGCCAAACAACTTGTCGCCTTGTTGTCGGCTCTCATCCGACCCAAAGATCGCCCAGCCAAACAACCATACCATCATCAGAAGCCAGCCGACGATGATCGCCATCGCGCTCTCGTTGAGAAATCGTGCCAACGAAATCATCGTGGAAATTGACTTATTCATGACCAAAACGATGTCCATCGCCAAATGGATTACTGGAACGATGAGCATCAGGTCGAGCCGACCAAAGTAAACCGCCGGAACGATTCCGCAGGCATACGCCAGCGCAATCAGCATCAGCGCGACCTTATTGCCGACGACTGTGGTTGTCTTAAAATTCAGGTCTTTAATTTTCGCCATGCTGCTTCGCAAACATTCGGATTCCGTCGAGGGTGAGCATTTCGTCGTAGCTCTCGATACTTTCGCAAAGTCCGGTGAAAACCCCGCCGAGTCCGCCGGTGGCGATGACCTTCGGTTTTGAGCCAAGTTCACAGCTGATTCGACCAACAAGGGCGTCGATTGCTCCTGCGTAGCCAAACATGACTCCGCTTTGGATCGAGTGGGTTGTATCCTTTCCTATCGCGGTGGCGGGGGCCTTGAGATCGACCATCGGCAACTTTGCGCCGCGCTGGACGAGAGCCTGAATAGCCGTGACCGGGCCGGCCATGATCGCTCCACCCGTATAAACACCTTCAGCGTCGATAACATCAAATGTTGTCGCGGTGCCAAAGTCGACCACGATGATCGGTGCCTTGTATCGCGACAGCGCGGCAATCGCATTGGCAATTCGGTCCGCCCCGACCGAGTTGACCGGATTGTAGTCAATTTTGATGCCGTGATCTGAGTTTCCGTTAAGGAAGACGGGATCAACCTTGAAGAATTTCTTAGCAAGGAAGGTCAGAATCTGGTTCATGCTCGGAACCACGCTTGCGATCATGATCCTTTCTAGATTTGGCTCAATTTTGGAAACCCGGAGCATTTCGAACAGCCAAGCCGCGAGTTCGTCCTCGGTCGTTTCGACGTCAGTTTGGTGCCGCCAGGTCGCGAGCCACGTTGTACCGTTGTGGATCCCGAACACCGTGTGGCTATTTCCAACATCAATCGCTAAAAGCATTAGTCCCCCAGCGCATGAGTCAAATCCACCCGGCTATAAATTTTTCCACCAGCCTCCTTGGTTATTGCGCCCACAACACTTGCAGCGACGAGATCGCGTAGGCCGTATGTGTCGGCCTCGACCATCACCCGGACAATGGGCTGGGTCCCGCTACACCGAACATTAATCCTTCCGTGCCCGACGAGGTCTTTGGTGGCGTGTTCGAGTGCGGATTGAACCATTTCACCATCATTCCAAGTCGAGCGATCGGCAACCTCCATGTTTATGAGGACTTGTGGCCAAGATTCGTAATCTTCATATATCGAGGCGGCGTCTCGCCCCGATTCTTTCATCACTCGGAGGACTTCGAGCATAGTGACCAAGCCGTCACCAGTCGGGCCGTGCTTCGGAAAAATAATGTGCCCGCTCTGCTCTCCGCCGATTTGCGCGCCGAGTTCGTTAATCTTTTGCGACACGTACTTGTCGCCTACCGGAGTTCGCACCAAATCAATTCCCCGCGAAGCTACAAAATGTTCAAAACCGCCATTACTCATCACGGTTCCGACGATCGCTTTCGGGTTCAATCTTCCCATCTCCAGCTCGTGGGCGGCCCACATTCCGATGGTTCGATCACCGTTGATGAGACGGCCTTTGTTATCGGAAAATACTGCTCTGTCGGCATCCCCATCAAAGGCGACTCCGATGGCGGCTCCGGTCGATTGGGTCAGAGCTTGAATGTTCTCTGGCTTTGTTGCGCCACCATTTTCGTTGATGTTAACTCCGTCCGGGGAGTCGCCAATAACGAAAATCACCGCTCCGAGGCGTCGTAAGATTTCTGGCCCAAGTGTTGCTGCCGCACCGTTGGCACAATCCATAGCGACCGTCATTCCATTTAGCCCGCCGGGAATAATCGTTTGGAGGTACGCCAGATAAGGCTCAAAATGCGAGGAATCTTGAATCACGGTGCCAATATCACCACCAATCGGCTTTTCGAGGTCTTTTTCCATAAACTGCTCGATGAGAAGCTCCACTTCGTCAGGAAGTTTGTGCCCGTTGTGGCCGACCAGCTTGATGCCGTTATCAGGAAAAGGATTGTGTGATGCGGAAACGACGAGTCCGAGACCGAAATTGCCGTTTCGAGCGACAAATGAGACAGTTGGAGTCGGTGCCACGCCGAGGCTCACGACATCAACGCCCGCCGAGTTAAAACCGGCGGACAGGGCCATTTCTAACATTGGGCCGCTTTTGCGGGTGTCGCGCCCAATAACGATTCGGGGAGCGCCGCCAGATTCCTGAAGCCACATTCCTGCCGCTCGACCGAGAGACATTGCGAGTTCGGGGGTCAGAACGGTGTTCGCGACTCCGCGAATGCCGTCGGTTCCAAAGTACTTGCGTTTCATGACTATTCCGCGACTCGGACTTTGGAGTGGCGAATGACCTTGTCACCCATTTTGTAGCCTGGCTCGACTTCTTCAATGATGGTTTCGCTCGGGTGCTCGGTACCAGAAACGGTCCCGATCGCTTCGTGTAAATCAGAGTCGTACGGCCGGCCAACGGATTGTATTTTCGTGATTCCCTGCTGCTCGATAATGAAGCGAAATTGCTTTTCGGTCGCGCGTACCCCCGAGATGAGCGACTCGATCGGAGCTCCTTTCTCGGCGGCGGCAACAGTTCGCTCGAAGTTGTCCATCACCGGGAGGAGAGTCATGATGAGTGACTCGGTTGCGTACTGCCGGATGAGCCCTTGCTCTTGCTGGGTTCGTTTTCGGAAATTCTGGAAGTCCGCCATCGTCCGAAGCAACTGATCGTGAATTTGGGCCTTCTCTTCGGCTAGCTTGGACACTTCGTCGTCAAGGACGTTGAGGTCTCTTTCTACTTGGTCGCCCGTCGCATCGCTTTCTGGTCCGGACTGACCGGTCTCGTCGGGTATTTGTTGTTCTTGAGTTGGAGTCTCAGGCTCATTCATTGTTAGGTGTATTTTACCCGTCGAAGCATAGGCTGGCGACCGGCGTGACTTCTCCTTCTAGGAGAAGTCGGTGAGTTGGGCCATAGGGCGAACCGGATGAGGTAGGTAAATCAGCATGTGGGCCCAGAGAATACGTTCAAGGTTCCCGGAGAACCATGCCGTCCTTCTTTGATCGCGACTTGTCCGCCGTATCCAATGAGGGAGAGGAACTGGAAGTTCCCAAGGTAAGGCGAACGAGGAATCGATCCTTGGGAGTGGAGGAACGAAGTTCCCAGGAACCTGTTCGAGCTTTGGTTTTCCCCTCGCCTGTCTCTTTGGACGACGGAACGAAGTTCCCAAGTGGGGTCAAGGGGGAGTTGCGAAGCAACCAGGGCGTTCCGAAGGAACAAAAGCCTGCTTCGCTGAATTCACGTCGACTCAATCGGAGTACGAACAACCCGGACTAGGGATAAGCGGAACCTGCATAGTTGACCTCGTGTTATTTAATGTCATGAAGAACTTCATAATGATTGGAGAAATCCTCTGGATCAGACTCCTCCTCTTGCTGAGCTGCTCGATGGGGATCTCACTATTCTTGCGATTCTTTGTCGAGCGATTCATTCCCGGGAGCCCACTCCACGAAATGGCCAACGAAGGTGCCTACTTCGTTTCGATGATAGTAACTGTGGTCATCAATCACTTTTGGGTCGAAGCTTTGAACGCCGAGAAGGCTAAAGTGCAAAAGAAAGACCTTTGAGCGTCGAAGCTTTTCACTGGCTCTGCGCATCGGCCCCGATCCTCGGGGCACGGCACTTCGACCAAGGCAATGGTCGCTTCGTACGCCATGCGTCTCCATTGCCACGAAATAACCCGACAATTTTTGTGGCTGGCAAATTTCCCGGCCAAGTTGTACAATTGGCTTATGATCGTTAATTTGGCCGCCTTCCTCGTTTTACAGACTCAGTCCAAGTCGCAAATTCAAAATGGAGAGAAGTATGACAGCAAGGAGCTTGACGCCAAAACCAGGCCGATCGTTGAAATTCCGCAGTTCAAGGACATGAAGTGTGTAACTGTCAGCGCATATCGGTGGATGGACAAAAAGGACAAAAAACTTGAGGTCACTCGGGTCTTTCGATTCACGTATAAGGCTGACTTCAAGGAGGAGAGCGAAAAGTGGACAAGGTTGAGGGTGAAGGAAGGTTGGACATTGGACAAAAAGAGTTTGCCTCTCATTACTTATGACCGAGACTTGAGACATCCGAAAGTCATTCGGCAGGCTCTTCTGCTTCAAAAGGGTAAAGCGGTTTTTGATGCAAAGGCGGGCGGCCAAACAAGACGATTGAAGGAAGACGGATGGGTTTGGGTTTCCTTCAACGAGACGATCAAAGATCCAACTTGGTAAGTTCTCTGATGTTATCCGGCTCGGGATAGAGCCGTTCAAATCGGGGTTGGACGCCCAGGAACTTTGTTCCCTGTTTCCTCAATCAATGCACGTAGCTGGATTTCATACGCCAGGATTTGACATCGCCGTGGATGTTGCTGCCGTTGCTGATCAGCTGAATTCGGTCACTTCCCTTCGCGTATGGATGCGAAGCCACGACCGCCTGTCGATCGTTGGCGAAGACTTCGACGATGTTCTTATCGATGAACACGCGAAGATTGAGTGGCTCGTTGGGTTTGAGATCAAATGGAGCTAAAACGGTGCCAACGCGGATCACGTGTTCGCCAGGAATGACGGTAATAGGGAATCCTAACTTCCCATCCTCATCGCAATGGACCTGGAGCCCAAACTCCGTCGCCGTTGTTGGCAAGTAGTTTAATTGCAGTTCTATCGCGTCGCCCTTGATTGATTTAAGCATGGTCGGTTGGCCGTTCAAAACGCTCAAATTTGGTTCCTGTTTCATTTCGAATCGCAACGTTTCGAGCTCACGCAACGGCTTGATGCGCAGAACTCCGTCAGCGGGAAGGCTGAGTTCGCGTGGCAAGGACTGAATTCCGGTTTGGGAGAAATTGTCGGTTGAAAAGCCTTGAATGGCGCACCAGGCCCACATGACTCTGCGTCCGTCGGGAGTTAGCAAGCTTTCCGGCGCGAAATAATCAATACCATGCCAGTTCATTCGGGCGTGAAAATCAGGCGTAAACCGCTCGTTTTTCCAATCCCCCAAGTAGTACCTACAACCGAGAGTGTGGCTAATGCAAAGCAGCATCCAACGGTTGCCGATGCGAAAGAAATTGGGGCAGGAGACATCTTCGGTCGATAGAACATCGGGCATTTCTTTTGTCATGAACGGGCCCAAATAGTCCCAGCTTTTTAGGTCGTCTGACTTGAACAGAGTCGGTGGTTTGCCACTTCCCGGGGTTCCGCCCGAAAGGGCATAATAAGAGCCATTGTCGAGCCATGCGTCGGGATCCCAGTTCGCAATTTTGGTGGCATCTTGTCCGGGGTGAATTTTCGGAATGATTGGCTCGGGGTGGGACCACTTTTCGAGTTTGTCATCGAGGGCCACGGATACCTGATTCCGGCCCGAACCTTGGCCATGGTATATGATTGCAGGGCGACCCTCTTTGGTTAAAAATCCGGTGCCGCTAAACATTCCATGGCCGATTTTGAATGGTACTAGGGTAGTAGGATGCCACTTCCAGTGAATCATGTCACTGCTCGAAACATGAGCAAATGCATATCCCTCACTTGAGAGATAGATATAGTGCAGGTGGTAGCGACCCTTCCAGAAGAATGCGCAATTTGGGTCACCTGGCATCGCTGGACCTGGGCCGGGATGAACAAGATGAAAAGTCAACCAATTTGGAGGAATCACCTTCGGCCGGGACGGAGTCTCGAAGGAAAATGGCACGTCTCGGCCGGTCTGCGCTTCGAATTTACTACTGACACCGTCAAGGATCAGCTTGCCATCCTTTATCTGGGTGAAGGGGGTAAGGCTAGTGATCTTGAACCGACCAGTCAGGTCCTTGCCAGATTTGTCTTCGAAATTCCACCATGCCCATGGCTTGATCGCCGATGGCTGATTGGGACTTAGTTGGTTCAATTGCTCTCGGGTTAGGGCTCGGTCATAAATTCGAGCGTCGTCGATTGTTCCGCCAAAGTGGGCCGAGTCGCCAGCTCGTCGATGTCTGATGCCGATATTGATTCTGCTTGCCGGCCCGTAAGCCTGGAGTTCGCCGTCAATTTTGTGGTGTTCGAGTAAGATGCCATTTCTGTAGAGGCTGACTTCCTTTCCTTTGTAAGTGATGGAAATCTGAACCATTGTGTCTGGATCGGCAGTTTCGTCGGGTACCGCGCTTTGGTCTTTGATTGAGCGGCGATAATTGTCGCTGCCAGCCATCCATTTTGATCGAGAGATTTCTCCGAAGACGATGCCGTCGAAGTGGTCGCGACCATCGTCGATGGTGAGGGCGCTGCCTCCGCTTTGGTACAGCAACGACGGGGCCACCCAAACGACCAAAGTTTTGTCGACGAGTGGCGTTTCAGCTTTTCGGGAGGTGATGAAGACGAGAATCGGAAGGATCATATCCAGCTAGTGGATTATAACGCTTTAATAGTGTTGGCAGGTGGAGGACGGCGGTGGAACTTGGTTCATCTCCGCGATCCCGCCTTTCTTCAATCCGGCCTTCGTCAGGGCACTTCCGCCTTCGCCAATCCTCCTTCGTCAAGGCACTTCGGCGAACAGGAGCGCTATGGCGGACCTTGTCGGCGGACAAGAGCGACGTCTACGTCGCTGGAAGTTACCATTGTAAAAGCCATTGAGCATCGATCACTGGCCGAACTGAAGGTAGGTGTCGTAAATGATAAATAAACTTCTGTTACATGACAAGCGGTCCATACTTAAGTTGTCAGATCTGCAGATCGTCGCATAGCATGCCACACCCGGAAATCTACTCTGCCCACACGGTGGTTCACCGCGTGATAGCGGGTTGCCGAGCAACCTTAAACTCAATTCTCTTGGTCGATCGTTCGGATTTCGATTTCGCTAGGGCCGGACATCGGGTTCGGGCACCGCTTGACCCATTCCACCGCTTCGTTCATATCCTTGACGGTCCAGATCCAGTAACCGGCGACGAGTTCGCGCGGATGAGCGAACGGTCCGTCGATCACGGATCGGTTCGATCCATCGAAGGCAACGCGCTTGCCTTGCGAAGAAGGCTTTAGTCCGTTGCAATCGGTTTCGCTGGCCAAGATTCCCGCCGCGATCAGTTGGTCGTTATATCGACCCATTTCTTCCATCATGGCGGCAATTTCTGGAGTGTCCATGATTCCCTTTTCGCTTTCTTCGGTGGCTTTAACCAAAACTAGAACCCGCATATTTTTCCTTTGGGCCCTGCCAAGGCGAGCCGCTATATTTGTTGACTCCGGGAGTTGCGAGAATATTCGGCGAGCCACTGCATGTCGTAGATCCCGCCGAAGGGAAATGAACGAAATGAATCGGGAGGCGGGGTTATCTTTGTGGCACTGTTTACGACGTCTGCCCGAGCCGGGAGTTAACCATGAATACGTGGGCTGCTACGTCGATTCAAGATAGTAGACACATAGATACCATTTATGCAATAATGGACTATATGGCTTGGGAAACTGACCGGTATATTGTCCATAATTTGTTAAAGGCTGAAAGCTGTCAGCTGAAGGTTAATTTCGTTGGGTACTTTTTTTCATCACCCCCGCCTAGCCCTTGCCCTCAATACCCCTCGGCAAGCGAGGGGTATTGACGGCAAGGGCGGTGAAAGCTATTCCCGAATCACTTCGATAGTAAATCCGCGTTTTAAGACTTTCAACTTCCCTTCCATCGATTCGACTTCTGCGAGGTCGCCCGAAATTTTGATCGACGCCAGCCCAAAATCTCCGCCTTCAAAGGCAAACGAATGACCATCATCCTCGTAAAGCATTCCGATGTACGGACCGTCGCCGTAGCATCGCAAGGCATATTTGTCCGTCGAAACCGCTCGTAACGAATTCGGATTTGTTGGAATTAATGTGCCGCCCCGCACGTAAAGCGGAATCTCGGCCAGCGCCGGAGTGATGGTGATGACTTCATCGGACCCGACGAATCGCCCGGTGCGATAGTCGTACCATTTCCCTTTCGGCAGCCGGACCTTTCTGGATTTTTCGCCGGTAAACATCGGGGCGAACAGCAAATTGTCGCCGAGCAAGTACTGGTCGGTTTCCTGCCCGTCATCCA
>JAYVXG010000473.1:0-4754 GCA_043785475.1 Armatimonadota bacterium | reverse complement strand
TCAGTGCCACCCGGAAAATATTAAGTCAGTACTACCGGAATGATATCGCCGTTTTCGTCGAAGTACATGCGTTCCAAGCAGACGACTCGGTGGTCGCGAGCCGTCTCGTCGATTGGGCGGCGGTGGTAGGCGATGACCCAGTCATCTGTTCCGGGGATTTGGAGTACAGAGTGGTGCCCGGCTGAGTTGCCAACTTTTGGATCGCTCTCGAGGACCTTGCCGTGGCGAACAAAGGGGCCGAGTGGGTTATCGGATTTGGCGTAGGCGACTGAGTAGCTGGCGTCTCCCCACGAACCTTCTGACCACATGAAGTAGTAGGTGCCATTGCGCTTGATCATGAATGGGCCCTCGACGTAATGCTCGGGGGTGATTTCTTGGACGTCACCTTTGAGGATGATCATGTCGTCGCCTAGCTCGACAACGACCGCATGGCTCCAGCCGCCGTAATACAGATAGGCTCGGCCATCATCGTCGATAAAGGCGTGGGCATCGATCGGCTGGGCCCCGTAATGGTACTCCTTGATCAACGGTTTTCCTAGCGCATCGACGAACGGACCGGTTGGCGAGTCGCTGACGGCGACTCCAAGTCCGGCTCCATCTCCCGCCGAAAAGTAGAAGTAATATTGTCCATTCTTGAACGTAATGGATGGAGCCCAGGCCGCGCGGATTGTGCTCCAGGGGATCTCTTTGAAATCGAGGATGCGGCCCTCATTGGTCCAGTTGGTCAGGTCGTCGCTTGACCAAACCTCGAAGAAGGTTTGGTCTTCGTAGGCGGCGGAGAAGGTCGGGTAGATGTAATATCGCCCCTCGAAGAAGTGGAGCTCGGGGTCAGCGTACCAACCGGGGAAGACTGGATTCGTGGGGAGATTCATGGGAGTTATTGTGACGTGTTTTACTATTTCGTTTTCGGACTCAAGACTGCGACGAAGCCGCCGCCGCCCGCAGCCATGCTGATCATGAGCATAGTTTCCTTCGTACACAATAAATTCAAGTCCACTACACTCTTCGGATCAGTTTCGGATTTCTCGGTGTCGGAGAAAGAGCGCATTGACCATTTTCCGGGCCCAAGAAAATTGAACGTCACAAAGGCCAAGGCGCGGTCGTTTCCGTTCATCGCGGCGAGCCACCACTTCTTGCCCGAGCGGCGAGCGATAACGATGGTTTTGCCGACTTCGGCTTCGATCACGCGGGTTTCGTCCCACACCGTGGGCAGGTCGCGATAGAACTCAAGGCCGGGTTCGGGATGATTCAGATCCTTGCCCAGGTACGACGTCGGGCTATCGCACAGCACGAGTAAGGGGCTGGGGTAGATCATGGTTAGGGCGAGTTGGTGGGCTCGGGTTCCGAGGACTTGGCAGTTGCCTCCTGGCGTTTTGCCCGCGTCGAGGATGAATTGGGACGGAATGACATTTTGGAATCCGCCGGGAGTGAAGTCCATCGGTCCCAATAACGCCCGAGTAAACGGCAAGATCATCGTGTGCTCAATTGAGCATGCGTTCAACTTAATCTTGTTCCATTCGTTGCCAAGGACGCCCTCTTGAGTGATGTAGTTGGGATAGGTGCGGGCGAGGCCAGTGGCTTTATAGGCGCCGTGGAAATCGACCAGGAGTTTGTACTTTGCGGCGGTGGCCAACGTGTTAACGTACCATTGCACGGTTTCTTGGCTGTCGCTGTTCATGAAGTCGACCTTGACTCCGGCGACGCCCCACTTGGCGACGGTTGAGAAGGCTTTATCCACTCCGGTTTTGTTAAGGGCATCGTTGTGCATCCAGAGCAGCAGCTTCACATTTTTGGCCTTGGCGTATTCGATGAGGCCGGGAATATCGACGGTTTTATTGGGTTTGGTCAGGTCGTCGCCCTCGTTCCAACCCCAGTCGCAGAGCATGTAGGGCCAGCCCATTTTCGCGGCGAGGTCGATGTACGGTTTGTGGGTTTCGGTGGTTCCGCGCGTCTGGATTGAGTTCGCCCACCAGGCGTCCCACGCCGTGATCCCGGGCTTGATCCAGCTCGTGTCGCCGATTTTGTTCGGAGTGGCAAGGGTTTTGACGAGGTTGTTTGCGAGGAGATCTTTGGCGGTTCGGGCGACCATCAGCACCCGCCACGGACTCTGAGTTGGGGTTTTGACGCTTACCGCGCCCTTGCCGTCCTTTCGTGGGGCAAGGTCGACCCGTAAAGAGTTGTTGATTCCTTGACGTTGATAGTCCACATCAATGAGGTTGTTCATTGCTTGGACTTCTTTTTCTCCCACTCGCAAAAACATTCCTGCCCAGTCGGTGAGGTCTGACTCGGCAACCGCGACGTAACTGCCATTGGCCAGAACTAACGCAGGCAGCACACTATGGTTTGGGGTTTCGATAAGTTTCCGGACAAAGTAATTATTTTCGGCGCAGACGCTTGGATCACCCGTCCATGCCTGGCGGGCACTGACGAACTTAAATTCCGTTTCTTCGGACTTGATATTGAGGACTTGAAGCCCTTTTTGCTTCGGGATGAAGTATCGGATCGCGACTCCGTTATTGAAGACTCTGACGATAATCTCCAATGACTTGTCGCCCTGATGAAGCATCAAGTGATCTTGGTTCCAGCTATCCGGCACCGTTCTCTCAATTCCAAGTCTGTCTTCCCAAGAGCCTTGGTGGGATGACGCTTGACTCTCAACTATCTTTGCGTTTGAACCCAAATTGGTTCCGCCAAGCAAAGTAAAACCCAGTTCTGAGGGTACGAGTATTGGGCGTCCTTCAAAGTCAACTTTGTAGGTCAACGAGCCATTGTCGGAAACGGTGACCATTATCCTTTTGTCAGGTGAAGTGACCTGAGATTCAGTCGCTTTAGCCTGAGACGCGATAATGGAAAGCAACAGCAAAGGCAGAAGGTTCTTCATGGTGTTTTGACCACGTTACCTTTGTTTCGAGTGGTCTTGACTCGTTACTTGTGCGGTACAGAGTGCAACGAGGGCGCAAAGAACAGCGAGGAATGCAAGCGATACGAGAAGGCTGGTTTGCTTTGCAATAAAGCCGAGCATCGATGGGCCGATAAGCAAGCCCAGGTAGCCCATCGTCGTGACGCTCGAGAGCGCCAGCGTTGCCGGCATATCGTCCTGATTCCCGGTAGCGGTGAACAGAATTGGGACAACGTTTGCGAGCCCGATTCCGACCATGGCAAACCCGAGGATCGAGACGGCGGCGATTGGAACCGTAGCGCTAAGAGAGAAGCCGATGGCGGCGCAGACGCAACCGCCGAACATGACGAATTTTCGGCTTAGTTTGGCCACCACCATGTCGCCAGTGAGACGATTGAGGGTCATCATTGCGGCGAAAGCAACATATCCAAGCCCAGCATGGGCAAGATCGACGTGGCGAAAATCAGAAAGAAGGACGCCGCTCCAATCGGTTACCGAGCCCTCGGCCATGAAAACGATGAAGCAAAGCGTGCCGAGGAGTAGGACTTTGCCCTTGGGGAGCGCGAACGTTTTCGGTTGCGCCTTGACCTGGGTTTGTCTCGGAAGCAGATGAGGCATCACCGCCACGAGCATTAGTACGCAAGTTGTAGCGATGATGCCTTGGCTGGCGACGGGTGTCACTCCCAGGCTTAGAAGTGCGGTGAGTCCACCGGCGCCAACGATGCCACCGACGCTAAACATGCCGTGAAAACTCGACATCATTGGCCGACCACTCGTTTTCTCGACGACGACCGCCTGGACGTTCATGACGACGTCTAGGGTTCCACCCCCGGCGCCCAGAAGGGCGAGGGCAAGTGCTAAAGCCATGGTATTTGGGGCGACGGCAACCAACGGGAGGCTAAAACAAAGGGCAAGGCTGGATACTACGATGACCTTTCGGCAACCCAACCGTGCGGCGAACCCACCTGCGAACGGCATGACGACGATCGACCCAAGCCCAACGCATAGAAGAAGTAGCCCAAGCGTGCTGTCGTCGAGCGAGAGTCGAGATTTGATGCCGGGAATGAGGGGAGCAAGAGTAGAAAACCCAATTCCAGCAATCAGGAACGCAACGCGAGTGGAGATTTGGGTTTTGCGCTGGATCATCACAGACCTCAAAGTTTACAGCCGTTCCCAATTTCTAATCAGAATTAATGGACAATAGTAGATATATGTCTTGTATTATATAGGACGAGATCCTTGAATACTGAATATTGACATCGCCGAGCGAAAGCCTGAAAATTTAGTGTCCAATTTTTTCACAAATAAACTTTGTGCTCCGGCCCAGAACCTGTTAACCACCAAAAAAATTGCCCCGCTCGCGTTCGGGAACCGAACAAAATTCAAATTTTGCCCACGGAATTTCAAAGCTCAATCCAGTATCTTCGGACTCGGCAGTTCCAGTAATCGGACCAGTAGCTTCGCTCGAAGACTCCGCCGCACCGCTCGATGGTTCGCCACGACGGGGGGTTAAGGTCATCTGCGCAGATGAGAACTTTAGTGAGTGCTCGTTCGCGCGCTGATACAAGTCCAGCTTCGAGACTTTTAACGGCATAGCCGTTGCCCCGGTGCGACGGAGGGACATCGTAGCCGATATGCCCGACCTCGTCGAAGAGGTGCGGAGTGTCGATATTGTGGCGGGTGCGGACGATTCCGACGATCTCGCCTTGGTCGTCGATGAGCCAGCGATGAGTACTCGGTGCGTACCCTTCTGAGAGGTTCAGTCCCTGTTCATCGTCATCGAGATATTGGACGAAGGTGTCGAAGGAATCACGTCCCTTCTCGTAGAACCCACCCGGCTCGGGATCGTTGGCGG
>JAYVXG010000472.1:0-4757 GCA_043785475.1 Armatimonadota bacterium | reverse complement strand
AGCTCTTTTTTCAGGCGTAAACCCACCCGTTATCAGCATGCCATCGTTAGCACAATTTAACCAAATCAGAACATCTGCATTCATTCGCAATGATTCTGGGGATATGGTGCCCCTTGAGCTATCATATGATTCTGCTACGAACCGCATTAGCGCAATTATTCCGAAAATCACCGATGCTAATTTTGGTAATAGCCAAGTTCGCCCGAAGTTAGGAATCTCCACGGCGCTCTGGTTTGTAATGACTTGGGCAAATGTTCCTGAAAATGTCACTGCAAAAGGAACCTTTTATAAATACCTTAGGCGAAATGGCGCCCGCGGCGAGTGGATATCTGCCCCAAACCAATTACCCTCAGGCAAGGTCGCGATAGTTTTGCACGGTATTCGAAACGACAAATCGGACATGTTAGATTTTGCAAGGTACTTGGATCGAGACATTGAAAACGATTATGCAAAATCCCCAATTTTTAAAGAGGTTTGGGTATACGAGTACGAATGGAAAGCTCATATATACGACAGCGGAAGTCGATTTGCGTTGGATTACACAAAGATTGCGAATCCAAACACAACGGTCGAAATATATGCACATAGCATGGGCGGACTTGTGGCCCGATGGGCACTCGAACAAAGCGGCCTTGGCGCATCAATTCACAAGCTAGTGACTTTAGACACTCCCCATAATGGCGTTCCACTTCTTGGAGCAAAACTATTGGTAAATCAAATCCTTAATATTGACTCACAAGTTCAAAGTTCAATTCCAGGACTCGAAGACCTAATTGAATCTGGTCCACTGTCCTTTGACAATCCGTTTTTTGACACTCTAAATTCGGGAGTTTCACCATTCAGAGAAAGCGCTAATTATTTCACAACGGCCGGAACGGCCTTTGAGCGCTACAATTTCGATGTGCCGCACACTGGGTTGCAGTTACATGTCGGTTGGCTCATTGAACACTTTGTTTACAATCGATTCGGAATACACCTTATGGATCATGATGGCATTGTTCCAGTAAACAGTGCCCTTTCAACAGCTCTTGCAAACAAGAGTTCAACCTGGACTTCAAATGGTCCTCACTCTTTCATCTTCAACCTGGCGCACAATGAGGTCAACGGAGACCCTGATAACGTTTCGGGACAGTGCACCGCAGACACCTCCAAAGTTCAGTGCCAGGTTGAAAACAGTCTTAAGGGATTTGTCTTTACCTCCGTGGACGGAGGTGTTCATTGAGTTCATTCCGAATTCTTCTTTCATTCATTGTCACCCTCTTGATTGTTTCCTGTGGGGGCGTAGGTGGACAAGTTCATGCTAACAAAAAGTCTGAAGTGCATCTCATTATTCATTGGCCAGAGGTCGCATCTCGATTCATACATGATCGAGCCAATAAGATTACGGCTTCACTTTCTCAAAATGGCACTGAGTTCTACACAAAATCGATTTCGCGACCTTCTGGCGGTGGAAGTTCAGACCTAGTTTTGACTGATATTCCGCCTGATAAGCCAATTGCATTTGACGTGTGGTCAGAAGACACTAACTTGAACTCGCAAGCGGGACACATTGTCAGATTGAGTGAAGCTAAAATGGTGACAACTTTGACTCCGGGGCCAAATCAACTTGATTTTGCTCTTGAATCAAACACAGCCAGCTTACAAATATCGGGAGTACCTTCGAGCCCCATGCAAATTGGGGACCTCATACATTTGACGGCAGTTGCGAAGAATTCAGATGGGGTCATCATCCTATCAAGTCCAGATGCTTTCGCGTGGTCCTCATCTAGTCCGCTTGTAGTTAGCTTAGACTCGTTTGGAACAACCGTTGGTATCCAAAACGGGACATCAGTTATCACAGTTCGCGAGAAAGGTAATGAGTCATCTCATTCATTTTCCAATTTCGTCTCGATCACAGTAGGCAACACCCTGCCTACAACGTATCAGCTGGTTGAGCTGGCTCCGGGGCATACCTACAGCCGTGTAACTGGAATTAACGGGGACGGAACCATTTGCGGCTACCTCTACGACTCTCCTAACAATATCAACTACTCATTCAAATATAAGTTTGGGACAGGAATTCAAATGCTGGATACAACCCAGATTGCAGGTTTTACTGGCTCACAGGCAATGGCAATCAATGACCTCGGCGACATTCTGGGCACAGCCTATTCTAATCAGAGGCCGCCAAGTGCATTTGTCTGGAATCATGACGGAACCAGTAGCTATCCACCGCATACGGCTGAATCATATGCCCTTTCCATAAATGCCTCAGGTGCGTTTACGGGTGTTTACAGGGAACTGTTCTTTGATGACTTCGGCCCGACGATTTGGTCATCGTTTACAGCCCAACCACAACAACTCAGAACCAGCACTCTTGGCTCCGCAGCCTACGTGGCAAACTCTGGACACATTGCCTGGTGGAACGGATCAGATGCAACTGCCTCGGTCGGGATACCAGGTTCCGCGACATCGCTAACATCAATATCCAATACAAAACCTATAGTTCTCGGCTTGAATAATTCCGACTCAGTCGTTGGGTACGGATCTCCATCTTCTGGAGCGACTTTTGCTTGTGTGTGGGATCAGCAAGGGCGAGCGGACCTCGGATTGGGACAGGCAAATGGAATAAATGATTCTGGTGTCGCTGTGGGTGTTACTACTCAATCGAACGGAGGCTTCGCTAGTGCATTCATCTGGACACGAGCGGGCGGGCTTAAGAATCTGACTCAGATGATCCAAGGAAGTGCAGGCTGGGCCAATATCATTCCTTTTGGCATTAACAAAAATGGCTGGATCATTGCCGAAGGTGAGAAAAATGGGCAAGGTGCTGCTTGTCTTTTAATCCCGCAATAACCTAATTCAATTCATTTACTTCGATTCTACAGTCTTCGCACGACAACAACTTTCACACTTTTAGAGAGCGAGGACTGTAGAACCCGCCCGCCCGTCCCTGTCTGTTCTGTTGGATTTTTTCTTCGAATAAATCAAAAGCTCCTTGCATGTCGCAAGGAGCTTTCTGCCTGTTCAGGATGCAAAGACAGGAGGTTTGAATGTTAGCCTGTGGAAAAGTCGGGCTTTCTGTTTGTTCTTTTTTATATTTCTGTTTTATATAGTCCTTCGGAATGCGAAGGGGTTGGCTTCGAATTCAGACGAGGACTTCTTCGGTGACCGTGGGTGATGTGGATAAGTCCATGATCCTCCAATGCCTTCAAAGCTTTTGAAATGGCTTCGCTGGAGCGTCCTGAACGCTGCATAAGCATCGAGTAGGACAGAATGACCGGATGATCCGCGCGATTCCATCCTACGGTGCTTCTGAGCAGAATGAGGAGGATTCTTACTTCGGTGTCCCGAAGCATCGGCATTAGTTTGTCAATGAATACGTTCGGAGTCTTAGTCCACGGGGTCATTGATCCCATGAGCTTCAACTTGATCTTTGGCATAGTAGGATTCTTTAGGTGGTGAGTACTTGTTTCTTACCGCGTTAATGAGAAATGCTCCAGGGCGCTTGGCTTTACGAAATGGAAGCCATTCCAGTTGTTGTTCGACCTGGTCGATTGGGAACTGAAGTAGCTCAATAACGCCAGCGTGGCTAATACCAAGCTGCAAAAGTTTCGCGGCGACTTGAACATTACGATCCCCGGGCGAAGCGGCCATGAGAGAGGAATTCGTTTACGCGCTCTAGTTGGTTCTCAAGTTCTGCGAAGAATGCATAGTCTGGAGAGCCGTCAGCTCGAACCCCGATCTTGAACTTCTTAAGCATTGACGCGAAGCCTGGGCCGTCGATGACTTCGACCCTGGACTTTCCGTATTTACCTTGATTCTTTGCCACTTTTGGGCTAAGGTCTTCCGTGGATACGACGATGCCGAAATCAGAACCTGTGCGGTCGATAGCTCCGGCCATCTCGTCTAGCATACGGGTCCTTACACCATCATTAATTACCTTTATAATGACCTTGATGGGGACATGCCCCAAGTTGGTTTGACATAAGAGTTCACATCCGCCGATATGAGATTTTTGCTTGTTCAGTCTGCGGCCTAATAATTGGATATCTCCATAACCGGACCTTGTGAGGATTTTCGATATGAGCATTAAGAGGACATGCAGGGAGCTTCCTTGGAGGGTCCCTTGCAAAGCTTGTTCTTGTTTCATGAGATTTCTTTCTTGGTTACAAAGCCCTTTGGGCTTCGTGAGGTCACCCAGGTTCCTGGTTTGACATCGGTAAATGCAGGTAGTGTTCGTCCGAACTCATCTAGTGCGGCTGGAGGGAGACAACCCCTACAGTCAGTTAGGTCGCAGACCGAGCGCGTCAAGAATTCTCCATTCTCGGCAATGAGGTCTCTTGGATCGATCTTCAATCCAAGTTCTTTTTCAATCGCAGCGGTTACGCGAGCCACAAGCGCAAACGATGGGTTAAGTTGGTTGTTGATAAGCCGAGAAACTGAAGAAGGACTGACGCCAGCGTCTTTGGCAAGACGCCGAATTTTATAGAATGCGAACCGGTCAGTATGGACGAGAACGTCCTCAAACCGATTGATAATTGGGCCGAAGCCATTAAAGGGTGGTGGGTGTTTCATATTTACCATTTGAACACACCGAACAAACACCGACAAGTATTGTTGCATTCACGCAACGTTGCACAGATGATTTTGGATTAGCAGTGCATGTTTCCGCATGGGATTGTGCTTGCATGAACACGCATCTCACGCCGAAATCAAAGGAATTCATTTTCCCGCAGCCAGACGCTGTGGGTATTGCGAAAACCCGAGAACTCTAC
>JAYVXG010000471.1:0-4762 GCA_043785475.1 Armatimonadota bacterium | reverse complement strand
CCAAAATGCTCGATTCCCTTAGAGCGACGCTGAGATCGCGCCTTGATGAAGACCAATTTGACCTCCTAACGCAAAAGGATCTATTGAAGGTTGTCTTTCGATTTACTAATATTTTGCAATGGCTTCTTGTTGGGTTAACCTGTATTTCGCTATTTATTGGCGGGATGGGAATTATGAATGTGATGCTGCTTAGTGTAGGTGAGCGCACCACCGAGATTGGAATCCGAAAGGCGACTGGAGCTAATCGGGGCGCAATCTTCAAGCTCTTTTTAGCGGAGAGCATCATGATTAGCTTCTTCGGTGTGCTTGTAGGACTCGTTTTCAGTGCAGTCGCTTGCCGGTTAATCGACAAATTTAGTCCGGTTCATCCGATCATCACGGTCCTAACCGTGCTTGGGACAATCGGTTCAGGACTTGCGACTGGTGCCTTCTTTGGAATTCTCCCTGCATCCAGGGCGGCGAGGCTCGATCCGGTTCGGGCCATCCAAAACCTCAATTGATTCGACACTTCACGTCGGAAGAAACTGTTTCGGGTCAAAATGAAGTGGTGAGGCTATATCTCGTCCGTCACGCCCGAACAAACAACAATGTTGAGCAGATAACTCAGGGTTGGATGGACACTGTCTTGGATGATCTCGGGAAGGCCCAGGCGAAGGCGGTCGCAAGCTATTTTGCAGATATCCAGATAGGTTGTCTCTTTTCCAGTGATCTCCAACGTTGTTACGAGACTGCTTTTCCGATTTCCCACCTCAAAGATATCCCTATTATAAGGACTGAACTTCTAAGAGAACGTTCACTTGGACAACTTGAGAATGCTCCGATTTCAGACCTGAGGCAGGCGTTTGAGGACGAAATCAAGCGAACCGGAGAGAGCCGATACACGGTTCGACCGATGGGTGTCGAAAGTGCTTATGACGTAATGGCTCGGGTGGCTGAATTTGCGCAGCTCGTGCCGACTGATCAAGGCAATGTTGTTGCGGTCACCCACGGGATGGCGGAAGAGTGCCTGCTTTGTCATCTGATTGGGGCTCCCGTTGAGGCGAGTCGCAGCTTTAGCTTTGACAATGCATCGATTACGATTTTGGACTGGAGGTTTGATGTGTGGGAGCTAATAACTTATAACTCGACAAGCCATTTACTGATTTGAGGACGGAGATATCTGGGCAAGTGGCTTTAATTCCATGCTCATGACTTCCTGGGCAATGGCTTTTCCTAAGGCGAGACCAGCTTTATTATCGAACTGGAAGTGAATTCCCCCGTAGATTCGGCTTTGTCCGGCTTCTTGAGCCGCCTGCCAGAAGTTTTTGAACGAACGGGGCTTTACCGAAAAATGCGGGTCACCCTTGTAGGTGAACGGGGTGGTCTCGCCGAAAAGTGCGGTTAGGATCGTGGCTCCAGCCGAGCTAAAGGTGCTATGTCCGCTAACATAGGACGGGAAATTCGGTGTATTCAAGAGCGGTCTCCAAGCTTTGTCCCCAATTGTTTCTGGTATTCCGTCGTCATCGGCATTATTGATGGCGGTAATTGGCCGCCAGAAATTGTAGGTGTACTTGCACTCCCAGCATGCAATTCCTGCGTCTGCCAGGGCAATATTCAGCAAGGCATAGGTTCTCGAAGTCTCAAGTAGGTTTAGCTTCTTTGCAAGGATCACCCCGGTTGCAATCTGATTCCAGGCACCAGGCGGGGTAATTGTCCCACCACCGAACGCCCAAAACTTTGCAGAGTCCCCCTGATCTACGGTTCGCTTACCGCTGACTTTGCCCCCAAAATCCTTGACCTCATTAAAATCATCGACATAGGTTTTTGAGTGAATGTCGATGATTTGCGGTCTCAGGCCGCCACCCTTCATTAGGCAGAATGTGGTGACTCGACCCCAAAAGGGAGTGGAGGCCTTAACATCAGCCTGAACCGACTCGCGGTACAGTCCAATTGCGTTACTGACGGGATTCGTTCCTTCTGAGAGGTAGGTACCGTCGGTGCGTCGATCTTCGAGGATAGCTTTTGCACTCTCTTCACCGATTCGCAGCCCCTCCCTGACCGACTTTGACTCACCCAATTCATTCATTACTTTCTTCAAATAAAGGGCATAGCTATTCCTACGCGAGTTGCTGATTTCTTTTAGAACAGCGACGCTTGCGCCAATAACGGCCGCTCTCTCCGAAGCTCCCGGAGTCTTGGCGGCGGGTGCGTATTTATATGGCTTGTAATGGCCCGAAATAGCATTCAACGCGTCAAATTGCGCGATTGAAAGCACGGCCATGTTGCGGGACATATAGGATGGTGGTGCCGAGCCCAACCGGGTGAAATCAATTAGTATCGAATTCCACAGGGTAACTTCGTTTGAATCGACAGGATCGCCAGAAATTCCGGCCAACAAACTCAATGCAGCAATTGCGATCATTACGTCCTTCCTTCCTCTAAATAGTACATTAACAGACGAATATCCTGAATGAAAATCACTACCTTGAACCGTATAAATACTGGAATATGTTCGTACAGGGTCGGTTTGCAAGGTCTGATCATCGCTTTCAATCAGAAATTGGTCTTGCTTTGGGCGATTTGTGGCGAACTTTGGACGCTGGTATGCGTTATTCAAATCTGTCGAACACCAGTGAAAGTTGATGATTAAGAAGGAAAACCAGAAACCATGAGTCAAGTAGGAAACGGACTGGCATCGCCTTTCACAACCGTCAACCTGGAAGGTCGCAAAATTGCAGACTCTTTAATTGATCTCATTCCCGGTGAATTTGCAATTAAGAATCAGGTTTTACCTCTCACCAACGAGGCACATAAGCTGACCGTCGCGATTGCTTCGCTTGATTCTCTCCCAGCCGTTCAGGACCTTGAAGTCCTTCTTCAAAAACCGGTCGAAGCGGTTATGGCTGATGCGGCCCAGCTAAAAGATAAAATTGAGGAAGTCTTTCTTGAAAAGATTTTAAACCAACTTCCTGGTGCCCAAGAAAGTGATACGGGACCGACCGATGTTGACGAAAATACTGACCTTGCGGACTTAACAAAGATGGCAGGGGAAACCGCGGTCGTGCAAATGATCAACTTGATCTTTGCTCAAGCGGTGCGGGATGGAGCTTCGGACATCCACATTGAAGCGTACGAGAAGGAAGTTAAGATTCGATTTCGAGTTGACGGCATGTTGCAAGAAATGATGCGACCGCCAAAGCGAATGCACGCGGCGCTTATTTCCCGAATAAAAATTCTCGGCGAAATGAACATCGCGGAGCGGAGACTTCCGCAAGATGGTCGAATTAAAATCACGATTGCAGGGCGCCAAGTGGACGTTCGAGTATCGATTCTTCCTACCGTTTTTGGAGAGCGAGCAGTTATGCGAATCCTCGATAAAGGAACCGCAATGCTGGGGCTTGAGGAGTTGGGAGTAGCCTCCGACGTCCTGGAACGATTCCGTAAGGTTATTGCCCAACCTTATGGAATCATCTTGGCTACCGGCCCGACCGGTGCCGGAAAGTCAACAACACTTTACGCGTCGCTACAAGAAATTTGGTCACCGACCACGAACATAATAACGGTTGAAGACCCGGTCGAGTATCAAGTTGCTGGTATCAGCCAAATGCAGGTTCGCGCCAACATTGGTCTTACCTTTGCTTCTGGCCTTCGGTCGATCGTTCGTCAAGACCCTGACGTCATCATGGTTGGTGAAATCCGAGACCATGAAACCGCGGATATTGCGATTCACGCATCGCTGACGGGTCACTTGGTCTTTAGCACGCTTCACACCAATGACGCGGCGGGTGCCGTAACACGACTACTCGACATGGGCGTGGAACCATTCCTTGTTTCTTCCTCCCTTATTGGGGTTATCGCGCAGCGGCTCGTCCGCCGAAACTGCCCATTCTGCTCTGAACTGGTCGGACCACCGTCGATTGAATTCATTGAGGCTTTGGGCATTACTCCGCAAGAAGTCCAAACTGGGCAGTTCAAAGAAGGCAAGGGTTGCGGAAAGTGCAATAACTCAGGCTTCAAGGGCCGACAGGGATTGTATGAGTTGCTAGTCATTGATGAGCCGCTGAAGAAAATGATTGTTGATCGAAAATCATCAAACGAACTCAAGAATTACGCAATTCAGCACCAGGGGCTTAAAACTCTGCTCAGTGACGGCAAAATGAACGTTCTCGCCGGTAAGACAACTCCGAAAGAAATCCTTCGGGTTGTCCAGAGGGAGGAGCTGTAATTGGCGACGTTTGCTTACACGATTCTTGAACCGACCGGAAACCGAAAATCTGGCTTCGTTGACGCGAAAACTCGCGAAGGGGCAGTTGCGCAATTGACGTCTGGCGGAAACTATCTTATTGAAATCGGTGAGCGGGCGGCCAGAGAAGGTTTTAGCAAAGCCAGTGTCGAAAAGAAATCAAATGGTAAGCCAAGCAAAAGCGATATTGCCCTTTTTACGAGACGAATGGCAGATCTTGCCGATGCAGGACTTCCGCTCGATCGAGTGCTACAAGTAGTCGCGGAGCAATCGGAAAGCCAACAATTAACCGACATCGCCGAGGATGTACTGATTGATGTTCGCGGTGGATCGAGTGTGAGTGCTGCTCTCGCCAAGCATCCCAAGACCTTTCCAACTGTCTTTACTTCAACACTCCAAGCGGGCGAGCAATCTGGTCAGTTTGGTGAAGTTGCTGGCCGACTGGCCGACTTTCAGGAGAACGAGGTTGCCCGGCGGAGCCAAGTTATTTCAGCTCTCATCTATCCCGCGATCCTGCTCTTTGTCGCGGTTGCAGTTGTC
>JAYVXG010000470.1:0-4770 GCA_043785475.1 Armatimonadota bacterium | reverse complement strand
CCTTGGTGACTGGAGTTCAGACGTGTGCTCTTCCGGATCTCTCCAAATTCGGGCCCTGAGAAAGGAAATGGTCGAAGGTGGAAGGATGGGTGAGAAAGAATTCCACGATCGCTTCCTTAGAGAGAACGAAATGCCAATCGAGATTCTTCGTGCTTTGATGTCAGGCGCGCCGTTGAAGTCAGATTTCAAGGCGAATTGGCGATTTTACGATAAGTAGCGGCACCATGATCGACCGAAAACGAACGGCCGGCTCCATATTGAACCGGGTAAGGATATGTAGAAAGATGTCAAACTAAAGTGACTCTTCAAATTTCAGACCGAAGTATTTCGGCGTGTCCTTGTTTGAAGCCCTACTTATGACTGAACCAGAAAAACTGTCGATTAATCGCGTCATTGTCAAGCGGGTCATCGGACTCTTTGGCCCCCACCGCGCGGCGGTTCTCGCCATGACTGGCACCGTCCTGGTTGCGGTTGTCCTCGGTCTGATTCCGCCCTTGCTGCTTCGAATCATTATTGACGATGGCCTCTTTAAGAACAATCTTCATATCACGAGCACCTACTCACTCGCGACCATCGTCATCACCCTCGGTGCCGCTAGTGCAACCCTCTTGTACGGCTACCAAAGTGTCGTGATTGGTCAGCGCATCATGTGCGAGATGCGGCGCAATCTGTTCACCCACTTGCAGGGGATGTCGCTTCGGTTCTTCACCCAGACCAAGACGGGGGACATCCAGACTCGCCTAATTTCCGACATCGGCGGCGTGCAAAACGTGGTGAGCAACACCTTCGTCGACGCACTATCCAACATCGCAATTGTCATCTCCGCGTTAGTCACGATGTTCATCATCGACTGGCGATTGACGCTGCTGGCGGTTACCCTTATCCCGTTCTTCACCATCGTCGGGCAAAAGGTTGGCGACTTTGCCAAAGACATCCGCAAGGGAGTTCAAGAGCAAACGTCCGAGATCAACTCGCTGATGCAAGAGAACCTTTCGGTCTCCGGCGCCTTACTGGCCAAGACCATCGGTCGTGCCGATCAGATTGCGCTGAAATTCGACGTTGAGAATGAGAGTTTGGCCAAGTGGCAGATTAAGGCTTCGGTCTTGCAGTACGTTTTCTTTGGCCTGTTCCGAATGATCACCCAGGTTATTCCCGCGCTCATATACTGGCTGGCGGGCTACCTCATTCATGGCGGAGATACCCACCTAACCGTCGGAACCCTGATCGCGTTCACCATGCTCCAGACCCGAATGTTCTTCCCGCTAACCGGGCTATTTGCCACCCAAGTCGAAATCATGAGTTCGTTCGCGTTGTTCGAGCGGATCTTCGAATATATGGACGTTGCGCACGACATCCAGGAGAAACCCGACGCAATTGCGCTCGAAAAATCCACGATGCAAGGGGATGTCAAGTTCACCAATGTTGGCTTCAAGTACGACCAGGATGGGGAAGATTGGGCTTTGCAGGGCGTCTCGTTCGAGGCCAAGCCAGGCGAACTGGTCGCGCTCGTTGGTGCCAGCGGCGCCGGGAAGACAACGCTCACCTACATGATCCCTCGGCTGTACGATGTCGACCAGGGCACCGTCACGATTGATGGCGTTGACGTGAAGGATATCAAACTTAAAAACCTGAGCGAGATCGTTGGGGCCGTAACCCAAGAAACGTACCTTGTCCACGCGTCAATCAGGGAGAATCTCCAGATCGCCAAGCCAGAAGCGACCGACGAAGAACTGATCGAGGCGTGCAAGGCGGCGGCGATTCATGACCACATCGCGGGTCTACCCGAGATGTACGATACGGTCGTCGGTGAGCGCGGGTATAAGCTCAGTGGAGGCGAAAAACAGCGGATTGCGATTGCCCGGGCGATCCTCAAGAATCCCAAGGTCCTGATTCTCGACGAAGCCACTTCGGCACTCGATACGCACTCGGAACGCCTCATCCAAACCTCGCTGAATAATCTTATGAAGGGGCGAACCACATTCGCAATTGCCCATCGGCTAAGCACAATCCTCAACGCCGACCAGATCCTGGTCGTCAGCGATGGAAAGGTTGTGGAGTCGGGCAAGCACCAAGACCTGTTGGCCCGGCAGGGCGCGTACTACCACCTGTATACCGAGCAGTTCCAGAATCACTGATCGGTGAGGGTGCCTAAAACAACGAAGCCCCCCGGAGGAGGGGGCTTGTTGGGGCTGAGGGTTATGGTGATCTAAATTGTATTAGTGGCCGTCGAGGTGTTCGCCGTGCAATACGTTATGCTTCGCCGCCAGCACCAGTGTCTGGCACTCTGAACGAATCGCCTGGACCGTCTCGATCTCCGCATCATTCGGAGCCGAAACCGGGCACCGGAGATTGATGGGCCCCATGAGCATGCCAACTTCCTTCACGTCGTCCAGACCAAACATGTGTCCAAACTCGTGGCCGCAGGTGTGTCGCATCGCCTTGGCGGGCATCGGCGAGCCATTCGGGTCGGTGGTCCGCAAAAACACATCCGCCTTAAAGTGAGGGACCGGACCGCCAACCGTGTCCTCTACTGTTCTGCTCCAATTAATATATCCGCTCACCACCTGATTCTTCAGCTTCGTGCTAGTGTCGAATTTGATCTTCACGTCGGCCTCAGAGCCAAACTCGACCCGGGCAAAGTCAACTTGATGGTCCAATGCGGTCTCCCACATCGAAAACGCACCTTTCACTGCTTCGTCGCAAGCCGGTATCTGTTTGATTGGCGTATTGCCATAGTCAACCGACACCGTTATCTTCCCGCCCATCAACATTGCTTGGGCATAGCTGGCAGCTTCATCAGCTTTACCGAGCTGTGCCTTAATTCGGGCATTGTCCAAATGCTCTGTGACGGCTGGGTGGATCGCAGCACGGGCATGGTAACCGCCGAAGCTCGACGCAACAAGTAACCCAACTGCTGCGATCATTCCTAATTTTCTCTTTCCCATAATAACTCTCTCGGGTTGTTTGTTCCGTCCGCTAAGGCCTTCCTACCTCGCAAAAATACTAGGCAAACGGCAAAATGGCAAAGGTGCCAGCTAGTACAATTCGTCAGGTGGTAAATCTGCGGGAACTGCTTCGGGCTGATGTCGAACAGGGGGCCAAGGCGTTACTTGGGTGTCTGCTGGTCAAGGGCGATATGTCGGCCCAGATTGTCGAAACCGAGGCCTACACCTGGGATGACCCCGGTTGCCACGCCTATAAGAAGGAGCACATGAAGAACATGGCTATGTATGGCGAGCCTGGCACGGCCTACGTCTACTTCACCTATGGCAACCATTGGATGATCAATGTCGTCGCCGACCAAGGCGGACGAGCAGGAGCAGTGCTGATCCGGGGCGCGCTGCCCCTCGTCGGTTTAGAACTCTTCCGGTCAAACCGGCCTCTCATCTCCAAGGATCGCGAGCTAATGTCGGGCCCCGGTCGCCTCACCCAAGCCTTTGGAATCGACGAACAATATAACACCATCGATCTCCTCGCCACGAGCAGCCCGGTCAAGATTGTTGAGTCAAATTATGAACCGGAAGTCGGAGTAACACGTCGCATCGGGATCGCTCCTGGCAAAGGAGACGAGCTGATGCGAAGGTATGTGGATCGCAAGTTGATCGAATGGGTAACTCGGCATCCGTTTAATTCCCAGACTTTTAGGGGACAAGGATCATGAATTGATACAGGGGAGCCCCAGACCCCCCACGGTTTAATAATACAATTTATTGGTTCAGAGGATTTAAAGTTGAGAAGACCAAGATTGCACAAGAAAGTTACGATTAAGGACGTTGCCGAGAGAGCTGGGGTCAGTATCGGAGCGGTGTCAAGAGTTCTTCACGGAAGGGAATCAACCATTCGAGTCTCCGAGCCGACTGCGGAAATAATCCGCAAAGCCGCCTTAGATCTGGAATATAAACGGACCCGAAGTACCCTTACCTTTCGAGCGGGAAGAACGAGGTCGTTGCTCATCGCCGCCCCGTTCGAACTTTCATTATCAACCAACTCGTTCAACGCTGCGCTCGTAGACTGCATCGTCTCACGGGCAAGCGAAAAGGGATACACGATATGCTTATCCCAAGGCGCAACTTCACAAACTATGAAGTTCGAAGATTCAAAAGGGAAATTTGACGGAATCATTTGGTTGGGTCTGCCGGAGAAACTCGCGGAAGAAGAAAAGGCCAGAATATACGGGACCCCCCAAGTGGGAATCCACTTGGACGATTCATTGGTAACCGCAGAGGTCTTGAATGTAAAAGCCGATGAAATCCAAGCAATCCTCAACTACGTTGGGCACCTCAGAGTCAATGACGTGACAAAAATTGGACTGTTTGCCAAATCCGGTGAGGCCAATGGCCTGATGAGCGAAACTAGTTTGAAAGACCTTTGCAAAAGGCTAGCGATCCAGTTCTTCTCGTTCACGTCGTTGGATGAAGTGCCGGCCGTGGTCCAAGGTTCGAATGTTGATGCCGCCATCGTTTGGCAACTAGCCGACGTTGGTAGCCTCTCCGAAATGGTCAGGGCCAATGCCAAGGGCGCTCGAAAGGTCGAAATTTCAGCAATTGTGACTGATGCCGATTTGGGCAAGTCAAAAATCCCCGGTAAGCACTTCGTCCTGCCACTCAATGAGATGAGCAAGTCGGCGGTCGAGCTATTGATTTCAACAATCGAGAATCCTAAAGCCGTCACGTCTAGCGTTGCCCTAACAATCCCAATTCCATCCCGCTAAGGGCCATATGAAAACGGCCGACGATGATACGTCGGCCGTTCCGGTGCTGACCCGGTCCT
>JAYVXG010000469.1:0-4779 GCA_043785475.1 Armatimonadota bacterium | reverse complement strand
AAACTTGATGAAAAGGGATCAACCGAATCGCAGGTTTTTTGCGACGCTGGGGTTTGGAGGTAGCTTCCTGACCCAAACAAATGGGCGCAACCAGAGAGACGAGTAGCAAAGCAGTGAGAATTGATTTCATAGAGACAGCTTATTCTATCAGGTAAAAAAAAAGGATGGTGGTTCAAGAAAACTTGAACCACCATCCGCTAGTTGAGGCTACTTGCCTCCAGACTTTGCACCAGTAACTGGTAAACCGGCTTCACCAGGTTTTCCAGGGACGACACCGTCGTCCATCGCACCGCCACCGTGGGCAATTTTCGATGCACTAGAACCTTGCTGAACCTTTTTAACTTCTTCCGCGCTTTTAGGCGCTTCTTTCGTTCCGGTACCGACGTCATTGTTGCCACAGCCTGAAAGGCCGAAGCAGAGTGCGATTCCCGCGATAACAAGTAGTCTGTTTTTCATTGGTTTAGAATGAGAGGTCGTTCAACGTACCGTCAAGCGTCCAAAGGTACTTGTTGACATCAGTGATGACAGCACCGTCGGAAGAGTTATTGTAAGTTGCGGAGCCGTAGTCGGTACCTGCAGCCAAGAGACCATCGCTCAAGAACTTGGTGTGACCGTCGGTGAACGTAACAACTGCGCCATTGTAAGGCTTGATTGCTCGTGTGCTCGACGTGATTTTACCAATCGCAACAGGGTTGTTACCAGACCAGTTACCCGATCCAGTCGTTCCATCCCATCGAATACAAGCATAAGGTGCTGGTGCAATGATTGGCCATGCTCCAGGTGCGTTTGCTTGGTAGTAGCCAATACTTGGGTTGACTCGGAACTGTTGTGAACTGGTGAACATAACTGTCTCAGCAGGCTTGATTCCGGAAGTTGCCGATCGTGCCAAGGCACTTACACAGTCATACCAAGGTGATAGAAACATGTAGTTGTAGCCGTACTGTGACAATCTTTCTTGGTTGTACTGAGTAGCGTTTGCGCTGCCGCCGTTGAAAACGCCGTCTTTGTCGCCAACACCTGGATCAACCAGCATCTGGATGTTCTTAGTGTAAGGATTAACCAAAACGACCCAAGTTACCGCTGTTTTAGCAATAAGCTGAGTTCGCAAGGAAGTACCGAGGCTGTCGTCACCGTTGGATTCAAGGACGAAATAATCGTCATTGTCGCCAGAGTACATGATCTCAGCTAGGCCCAACTGCTTGTTGTTGCTGATGGATGAAGCTTTCTTTGCCGCAAGCTTAGCTTGAGCAAAGACAGGGAAAAGGATTGCTGCCAAAATTGCAATGATTGCAATGACGACGAGCAACTCAATTAGAGTAAACGCACGATTTCGCATAGGATGTAATTCTCCCATCTGCCGGAATCCCGACAAATGTTGAAGTTATTATAGCGACGTTTGCAGAATGTTGTTAGATTTTTTTCCGCGGAATGAGCAGAAATTCACTCTTTTCGCCAAATTCCACCTAAGAATTGCTATAAAGATCATGTTAGATTTCTGTCGGAACTTTAAAAGTCTCGCATTTCCACGGGGGTGGCGTCCTTTATTGCCCGTCGAAACGGCGAAATGTGGCCCCAAGTGGAGCGAACGCGGATTTTTTTTGGACGGGTGCCTCGATAATCCAAATGTGAAAGATCCCTCCTGCGGAATGAAGGTTTGCGCTAATTGCGCTAACATCAATGGATATCCATCTGCTCTTCAGGGCCGAAGGTCCGGTACTTTCTGGTCCTAGGGCGTTGGCCCAAACTAAAAAAGTGCCGACCCGTAGGGCCTAAAGAAAGGAGGATTCACGGACCTGATGAAAGATTTAATAATTGACCATCCAGGTCAGAAGAATCCTTTCTCGAACTTGCCTAACACGACAAACCCCTAAAACAGCCCCTTCAACTTCCCGCTCGAGTCGCCCAGCGACTCAACCTTCACCCCAACCCGATCCAACATCGTTACAAACAAGTTGTTCAGGGGAGTGTGGTCGTCATAAATCACGTGCTGGCCAGACTTATACCCGCCGCCATGCCCCGCGACCAAAATCGGAAGGTTGTTGTGGTTGTGCGCGTTCCCATCGCTAATCCCCGCCCCATAAACCAAGAGCGTGTTGTCCAAAAGCGTGGAGTTGCCTTCTTTAATCGACTTCATTTTCTTCAGCACATACGCCAGCTGCTCGATATGATACGTGTCGATCTGTTTCTTTTTAGCAAGTTTTTCGGCCTGCATGCCGTGGTGGCTCACGTCGTGGTGACCATCGGTAATCCCGATCTGGCTGTACGCCCGGTTCGAGCCGTCGTTCGCAAACATAAACGTGGCAACCCGCGTGAGGTCCGCCTGGAAAGCAAGCACCATCATGTCGCCCATCAGCCGAATATGTTCGCCAAAGTCGCCCGGAATCCCCGTCGGTCGCCCGACTCCCGCCGCTGCCTCTAGCTTCGCCTGGTTTTCAAATTTATTCAGCCGGTTCTCGATTTCCCGAACCGCGACGAAATATTCTTCCATCTTCATCTGGTCGCGCTTTCCAAGCCGAGACTTCAGGTTCGCCGCATCCTCCATAACGAAGTCCAAGATCGACTTATTAAACAAGTCGCGCCGAGCCATGCTCTCCTTCTCTTCGTTCGGCTGACCGCTGCCAAATAGCCGCTCAAACACCAGCCGTGGGTTCACTTCCTTCGGAATAGGAGTGTTCTCGCTTCGCCAAGACACGTTGCTTGAATATGCACACGAGTAACCGCTGTCGCAATCTCCCGCCAGACCGCTCCGCTCACACCCGATCTCCAGCGAAGGGAAACGAGTCTGCTTGCCAATCGACTGCGCCGCAACTTGGTCCACCGAAATACCGTTCTTGATGTCCGCGCCCGAAGTCTTTCGGGGGTGAACACCCGTCAGCCATGCCGCTGTCGATCGGGCATGATCGCCCGGACCATCGCCCAAAGCAAACGCATTCTGCTGAGACAATCCCGTCAAAATCGAAATATCTTTCTGAAGCTCTGCCAGCGGCTGGAGGATCGGAGAAATCTGCAGCGGACCCGCCGCCGCCGGAGTCCACTCCGCCATATTGATGCCATTTGGCACGAAAACAAACGCCATTCGGGTAGGGTTTGCCGCAAGCGCGCCCGATCCGCTGGCGTAAACCAAAGGCGCCATTCCCTCCAGAACCGGGAGCGCCATCAGCGTTCCAAGTCCCTTCAAAAATGTCCGGCGATTGAGGGGTGTATGACTCATTTGTCTCCTTTTCTCTTTCTAAACGGGTCGCTGGCCGCGATCCCTTGCACAATACTCGAAAACTTATATCCGCTCGCTTCGGCCTTCTTCACGACCTCATCCACAAAGCATTTATCGGCCGCATCCACACCGCGCCCCAGCGCAAAGGTCATGAATTTTTCGACGAAACTCTTGGTGAATTCCTTCTTACTACCCATCAAGACCGCTTTCAGTTGCACCGGTCCCGAGAACTTCTTCCCGTCGGGTAAGGTCGCCGTGCTGTCGATCAGCAACGTGCCATCTTTCGTTCGCCAATGGCCAACCGCGTCGTAATTTTCAAATCCAAAGCCCAATGCGTCCATCTTGGTGTGACAAGTTGCGCAAGCCGGATTCTTCCGGTGTACTTCCATCTTTTGCCGCAAGCTCAAGTTCACATCTACTTTGCTGCTCTCGGCGAGGTCGCCCACTCCGGGAGGTGGAGGCGGCGGCGGCGAGCCCAAAATCTGTTCCAAAATCCACTTACCGCGCTTGGTCGGGCTCGTCCTAGACGGGTTCGACGTGATCGCCAAAACCGCAGCCTGAGTCAAAACTCCCCCACGGCCGGTTCCCTCAGTACTCACCTTTCGCATCGCACTTCCGTTTACGCCCGTCATGCCGTAGTGCTTCGCCAAAACGTCGTTCACAAACGTCGTCTTGCTGTCGATAAACTCCAGAATCGAACGATCTTCGGTCATTACATTCGCAAACGTCATCTTCGATTCGTCCACCATCGCCGTCATCAGGGCTTCGTTATATTCGGGGAACTGCTTCTTATCTGGCTGAAAATTGTAGATTTTTCGAAGCTGAAGCCACTGCATCGCAAAGTTATCGACGATCGCCCCGGCCTTCGGGTCCTTCAGCATCCTTACAACCTGTTCCTTCAGAATCTCTGGCTTGGCGAGGTCGCCCGATTTCGCGGCGGCATACAACGTTTCGTCTGGGAGCGAGCACCACAAGAAATAGCTCAGGCGCGATGCCAACTCGTACGGATTAAGAGTTCGAGTTGGCTGAGCGACCGAATCAAGCTCGACTCGGAAAAGGAAATTCGGGTTACACAGCACAGCCTGGCAGCACAACTGCATCGCCTTTTCGTAGCCGTCTCCGGTACGGATTCCCATTTTGAAGACTACCATCAAACGGTCAAGTTCCTCCTTTAGTACCGGACGTCGGTACGCTCGGGACGCAAACCACTCTAAATTCTTTCGAGCCTCGACTTCCTGCGTCTCTTTCGTGGGGACCGTGGGGATCAATTTGCGCTGAAACTCAGACCGGATCGGGTTGTCTTCGATCGGACCAATCAATTCCAAATTGTAAACGTATGCATTGCGATCCTGCGCCTTAACCGTGCCACTCGCGGCAACAAAGTAGTCGTTCGTAAACGTCAGGCTCAGCGTGGTGTCGCCCGCCAACAGTTTGATCGGAAAAACGTAGGTGCCCGGGCTTGACCGCTTGTCGGTCACTGAGAACGTGGTCAACAAATCCCGACCCATCTTCAGCTCCAACTTCGCATTGTCGGGGCCGGCATGGTCCTCGGCCGCCTTCGCCTGAAT
>JAYVXG010000468.1:0-4780 GCA_043785475.1 Armatimonadota bacterium | reverse complement strand
TTGGGCGCACGACTCGCCGTTGAAAACCGGGCCAAGTCCCTTCGCTTTGCCCTCCTTCTCAAGGAATTGATTGAATCCATTGTTAAAAGCAACTTGGTCGATGCCTGAAATTCCTTCGAGATGTTCGCCGAGCTTATATGACGCCCCGTCAGGGTTATCGGGCAAAGTAATGATCGCGAAGGGGCTGTCAAACCCCGACCCTCCGCAGGCTCCTAACAGGAAAAGTGCGAAAGCCGATATTGGTCCCATTGCATAGAGTTTCTTGCGATTGTTCATCCGCGGTCTCCTACACGAGCCTTAGCTCGTTGGGAGGATTATCAGCGTGGAGTATTTGGAAATTGTTTGGGAACTGTTTAATCTTTCGAGCCGGTGATAGAAAGGTGTATGAGCAAAAACTTGCTTCCTTCGCTTCTTGGCTTCCTAGCTTCTTTGCTATTTACCTCGCCCTTGCCCTTGCCCTGAACTACTTCCGATACGTTTCCTTGTCCATCTCACGCAATTCAAGCGTGATGCCGGCTTCGCCGCTGTCTCGCGATGCAGGAAAGCACTCCAAAAGCTCTGCGTACATTCCGTCCGCAATGGCGTTCTTCAATTCTTGGGGACGCCCCGTTAAAATGGCGACCTCGCAGTGAACAAACCCGCCCGGGCCGCCGGCCCCAATTAGCCAAGTATTCCGGAGACCGTGGTAAGCCTTAATCGCATGAGAACTTACGGTATCAAACGTCGAAAGCTTGGCAACAAGCCGCTCCAAAATATCGACAATATCTTGGTTTTCAACAACGTCACTGGTGGTTTCAAGACAGATATGAGGCATTTTCTAAGAGTCTAACCCCTGCTGATTAAGCTCTGGCACCTTTCCAAAAAATGACCAAAAATAAATCCACGCAACCAGCGAGACACACCCAAATCCAAACTTTACTTCCTGCGAAATGTGGGGGCTAAAACTAAAAAAGCCCTCGATCGGAGCCGCAATAAAGCAGAGAAAGACCCCGGTGACAATCATCGTCACTCCGTCTTTCGCAGACCGTCGCAACGATTCACCCCGAGAATAAACTCCGGGAACCAAGATCGCCCAACCAAATCGCAAACCGGCGGCACCAGCGAAAATAATCCCGCTCATCTCCGGAATCCCGTGCGGCACCAGCGAACTGATGAGAAAAGGCAACTTGTGAACCGACTGCATTTCGTTGGCCAAAGCCCCAAGGATCGCCCCATTCTGGAACAGCATCGCGATGGAATAGAACCCCATCGTTCCCGCCCCCACGGCTCCGGCAATGATCGAAACCCTTGGATTATTTCCGGCATAGAAAAAGGTCATGAACCCGCTATCGCCAAGACCGCGGCCCTCAAATTTCCCCTTCTTCCAACCGTCAAAAACATTGCCCATCCCACCCGTGAAGTAGGAAAGGTACGAATGATCCCTCGCCATCATGATGTAGGCAAAGAAAGCGGACCCAAAAAGGATTGAAAAGGAAATCCAGAAGTAGATTTTGTTGCGTCGAAAAGTCAACGCCGTCTCATTCAGCATGTCTCCCAGAGCCCGTACGAACGGTTTCGGGGGAGTCTTGTAAAGAATGCCGTGGGCCCGGCCCACCAAGTTGTTGAGATACAGCGTGAGGGGCTCGTTCGCGCTTCGAGTTCGGATGAGCGATAGGTCCGTCGAGGCCCGACGGTATAGCCGCACAAACTCAAGAACTTCTCGATTGTTTAACGACTTTGTCCGGACATCAGAGACGACGCAAAGCTCTTCAAGACGCTTCCAGTCCGCGATCCGGCGATTAACTAATGCTTCCTCGTTCATGCGTCCTGTTTGAAGTATAGATTTGTCGGACCTGAGAATTGTTGTAAAAGATGCGGTGGCACTCAACCGTTTTTTGTGGAACGTGGAAATCATTGATTTCACAAATCACGAAACTTCGCGGTGGTTAGAGGCGTCAAGAGTACAAAGAACGAAATATTCGGCTACTGGCACACAATTTGTTTCCTTTAGCCTTGCGTCATCAGTGCAGACCCTAGTCGAGTCAACTCTGTAAAGAATTAAAATGTCAGCCCAGCGACAAGCACAATTTGAGAACGAAGATACCTTTCCAAGTTATTTGAGCCGACTCACGCTCGAACCACTTTTGACGGTTGAAACAGAAACGGAGTTGGCCAGGGCCGCTCGGATGGGTGACGGCCAAGCGCGCAAGAGGCTGATCGAAGCGAACATGCGATTGGTGATCAACATCGCAAAAGGATATAACTGCCGCTACATTGCCCTCGAGGACCTCATTCAAGAGGGCGCAATCGGCTTGATGCAAGCGACCGAAAGGTTTGACCCCGACAAAGGCTTCCGATTCTCCACCTACGCCACCCACTGGATTCGCCAAGCTATTGGCCGGGCAATCGATAACAAAGGCAAATCAATCCGCCTTCCCGCCCACATTTCCCAATCCATTCGAAAAATCGAAAAGGAAAAGGAGCGATTCCTTCGAGCCTGCGGCAGTGAACCAACTTGTCAAGAACTTGCTGAAGCAATGGGTATGACCGAACGAAAGCTCATCAACGTAATTTCCGCCGCCCAAGACATCCTGTCCCTCGATAATCCCGTCGGAGATGGATCGGGCACCACCCTTGCCGGTCTCATCCGAGATGACGGCGAATATGATCCAGAAGGTAAGGCAGTAAGGGATGCTGTTGTTAGCGAACTCGAATCCATCCTAAAAGAACTCAACGAGAAAGAGCAGAAAGTCATGTCGTTGCGGTTCCGAATGAACGGTGTGGGCCTCCAAACCGACGAAATCGCCGATGCCCTGCAACTTTCTAAAGAACGAGTTCGACAAATCGAAGTTCAAGCTATTAGAAAATTGAGAGTCATCGCTCAAAGACGTCGTTTAAGGGACGTTCTTTAGTTGGATTAAAATTAATATTACGTTCCTATTGAAAAAACAGAAGAAGAATGAACCAATGTGAGGCTAACAACCTCCGACGGGACAAATGAAACACCGGTAAATATCCCCAATGGTCAGTCCTTTACATACAGAATCGGTGCAGCAGTAGCCGGAGCTGCAAGTGCGCCGTTTAATATTGCGTTGAGTGGCATCGCATACCAGCTAACCGAACCAGCTCAATAAGAATCACCATGGGAATACTAACTTTTATATCGCTAACTGCCTTGATTCAGGAAGAAGCTATACCTATTCAAATTAAGTCTTTATTTGACTATCGACAAGCCACTCCAATTCTGACTGCCCCAAAAAAGGGATCATTGGCGGAACGATTGGCTGGTCTTGCTCAAAGGGAACATGGACTAACCGCATTTGTTGCCGATGATGGGAGCGCGGTCGCGATGTTGATAGGCACTTTCGAGATGCTTGATGCAAAGACAGGCGCCGCTATCACCGAAAGTGACCAATTTCGGTTAGAGATTAGGGATGGAAAAATGACGGCGTTTAATGTCAGTCAAGAGACAGGAATTCGTAAAAGCTACAAAGGCGCGGTTGAAGTTAACCTCAAACCAATTGTGATTCTTGACCGGTATCGGACTCTTTGCATTAATGGTTCAGTCTCCCTACGAATGCCGAATGCTCCGAAAATTCCAGACAAAAAGATATTTTTGGCTTTAGTCGACGACCGCCAACGTGGCTCACGTCCTAACATAGTTCGAGCAATAGACTTTGGAGAGCCCGTCAATTCTGCAGGGATTTCGGCGGTCGGGTTCTCAAATGGGAAATATGTTCTCAATATTCCTACCAAAAAAGGAAGCCGTTTTCTTGCAGTTAACCCAGAAACCCTCAAGACTCAATGGGTAAAAGCTCCAAATTGGACAAGCATTGGCAAAGACGCACAAGCAATCAAAAAGAAAACGCCTAACATCAGACTTTTCGCGAGTACTCGCTGGGCATCGAAGTCATACTTCCTCTCCCATACGGAATATGGTTCCGAGATGGTTGGAGTTGTCTGGGATGGTAAGGTCCTTGGCCATACGGATCCTTATTTTTTAGTTGCTGCAAGTGCCAACGGGCGCTATGGGTGGCTTGTTGACAGGAAGACTGGTAACCAATGGCTTCTTGAACGTTAGGTCGATAGATCGAAAGCCGTGGCATTCGGAAACTACTGTAAATCACTCGTTGCGGAGTAGCTACCTACTTGCCAAGACGAACTCCAATCGGTCCTTCGCGGACAATTCCGATTGGCGTCATTCCCGGAATATCTTCCTGAGTGAATAAAGCAAGTCCACCGCTCGTCTGAGGGTCAAACACGACTTGAATCAGCCACGGCTCAACAGTGTCTTCTATATGGCACATGTCACCGATGAACGTTCGATTGCGTCCTGCCCCACCGGTTGTATGACCTCGGTCAACTAATTCACGCAGTCCGGTAAAAATCGGCAAAGCGTTCGCAAATATCTCGATTGAAACATGAGAACTTCGGGCAACGTTAAATAGATGACCACCTAGTCCGAAGCCGGTGATGTCGGTCGCGCACATTACGTTGTGTTTATGACCCAACTGGGCAGCTTCAGCATTCAATCTCGCCATGCTCGCAGTTGCCTCTTCTAATGTTTCTGTCGGGCAGTCATCAAACTTTGCCGCTGTCGTCACAATCCCGGTTCCCAGCGGCTTGGTTAAGTAAATCTTGTCGCCGGGTCTGGCTTCGGTATTGGCGAACATTCGGCTTGGGTCAATTGTTCCCGTCACCGCCATTCCAAACTTGGGCTCTTTGTCGACAACACTGTGACCGCCGAGAATGGTGGCACCAGCTTCGATACACTTATCCGCCCCGCCCTGCAAGATTGCTG
>JAYVXG010000467.1:0-4781 GCA_043785475.1 Armatimonadota bacterium | reverse complement strand
TCATTGCGAGTTATAGCCTAATGTACGCTCAAGTCCAATCTGATGTCACGACCTCCAATCGCGACGATGGGCATGCTGGGCACATTCAGGAACGAATTCGTGATCCTGCGCGTCATAATGCAAGTAAGTCTATGATTCGGACGCCAAAAGTACTGGTTACCCTGTTCATGATGTTTGCTCTAATATTGCAAGCTTCAGCAGGTAGCGCATGTGCCATCGGTTGTCTTTTGGGCACTTGCGGTTCAAAGCAAATCGCGACCGTCCATCAGGATCATGACGACGATCACGGTAGCTGTTGTGATCATGAAAAGGAAGAATCAGGGGCTCACGACGATCACGAGGGTGCACCGCAAATCGGCTCAGACCATAAGGACCCATGTGGATGCCCCTCCTTCGCAAGTTGCAACGCGGCAGTTCCAACGGCCGTTCAGGCGGCGAGGGTCCAGGTTCCTAATATTGACTTGCCCGTCATATTGCCTGAGACCCTCACCCTAAAATTTGATCCCGTCACAGTTCCAGAGCCTGGACATTTTGGCAATGATTCTAGTCCACCACTTGATGGTGAATATGCGCCTGACCATGGTCGGGCCCCTCCAGTTGTGTAAAGCATTAACCTTGTGCGCAGATTAGTCGCGTCGCAAGGTTCTTCGGCGTCTTTACTACCTATACAACTGGAAACTAAAATGATCTTTACAACTCTTATCGCGACAACCGCGATGTCACTCGTCACTCAACAAGCACAACCAATTTCCTGCCCCGTCACCGGTGAACCCATCGTCAAAGGCATGAAGGTCACCGAATACAACGGTGTCCGTTTCACGTATTGCTGCGCTGGTTGCGACACGCAATTTGAGAAGGACCCCAAGGCGGCCCTCGACAAAGCCGCAAAGTCAGGCAAAACAATCGGCGTCTTCCTCTTCGATCCCATCAGCATGAATCGACTTGAAGCCGAAAAAGCCAAGGGAGGTTTTTCAGATTATAATGGCCTTCGCTTCTACTTTGAGTCTGAAGCCGACAAGGCTTCGTTCGACAAAGAACCCGCAAAATTTGGAGTTCTGCCAAAGAAAGAAGCCCTGTATTGCCCCGTAAGTAAAGAAGCTGTAACCTCTTATGCTAAAGCCAGCGGATATGGCGACTTCAACGGAACTCGTTACTATTTCTGCTGTGCAGGTTGCGAAGGTCCTTTTGGCAAGGAACCTGCGAAGTTCTCTGAAGTCGCGAAGGAACACGTGAAAACGCCTGCTCCAATGGCGGCTGAGAAACCTGCTCAAAAGAACAGTGGAGGCGGAAAACAATGAAAGTTCTCAGTCAGCTCTCGCTATTGATGATGGCGATCAGCGCCGCCGCCACTAGCTCTGCTGACGGGTTCACTGTCAGCGGAGCAAAGAAATTGACGGTAACCGCAAGTACTCTCGCAAGTGCGAAGAAGAAAGCTACGACTGGCAGCGTCAGCGCGGATAAGAAGTCAATCACATTCAGCGCGGCCTCAGTACGGCTAGTCGTGGAGACAGGTCCCAAGAACGACATGATGTCGTATCGCATCCAGGGTTTGCGTAATCCTTCACTCGTTGTGAAGGCGGGAGCAACTCTTCACATCCAGTTCGTCAATACGGATGACGACATGCTCCACAGCCTTCGATTTTCATCGAAAGTTGCTCCGTTCGATGCAAGGATTGGAACAAAGGGCTCGGTTGGCTCCGCCGATCTTAAGCCCTTGTCCGGCAAGTCATTCTTTGGACAGGAGTTCACGCTTAAAGCACCTGCCAAGAAAGGCTCTTACAGTTACGTTTGTACGACTGCAGGGCATGCCGCAGCCGGTATGTACGGAACGATTACGGTACGTTGAGAAAGTCATGGGCAAAGAAAAACCATCTGAAAATAACGAGGAAACCCTCGGACGGCGGGAACTCCTGAAACTCGGAGGAATCGGACTCGGAACCGGCCTCATGGGCAATGCTTTCGGGCAAACGGGCCAAAAGGCTACTGCGCACCAACAAGTGTCGCAGTGGCCTGCGGCTTTCGATCCAAAAGAGACTCATCCTCCATATCCGCCGCGAGACCGTCCAAAACCGGGAGATAAGATCCATGTGCATGACATAGAGGTCACGATCGGGCTCCATGAAATTGTTCCCGGTGTCCAGACCCATATGTTCATGTTCAACAAGTCATATCCTGGCCCGGAAATCAGGGTCAAAGAGGGCGACTGGGTCCAGGTCAATCTAAAAAACACTAGTCCCGAATTCCATACGATCCATTGGCACGGAATCATGGTTCCGATGGAAATGGATGGAGTGCCTTTGGGAACCCAATGGCCAGTCGCACCTAATCAGGAGTTTCGCTACTTGTGGAAGGCGCAACCAGCCGGGACCCACTTCTATCACTGCCATGTAATGACCACATTACATCAGCAGGCGGGCCTCGTTGGCTCACTAATCGTAGAGCCGAAGGAGCCGGATATCGTGCAGAAAACGTTCCCATACAAACGCGAGTACACCATGATTCTGAGCGAGCTCGATACTAATTTTGTTCGCAACATGATGTCGGAAATGGTGGAGATGGGCGTTCAGATGGAGCGTATGAACCACAGCGCAAAGATGATGCGAGAAATGAATGGCAAAATGATGGGCTGGTTCAAATCTAAGGAAGAGTTCGTAAAGGCGGTTAAGAATGGCTACATTCCTCCGTACCTTGCGGCGCGGACTGGTACGGCCATGCCGATCACCCCGAACTACTTTATGATCAACGGCAAGTCATATCCGATGACGGATCCGCTAATGATTCGGCGTGGTGAAAACATTCGGGTCAGGATTATCGCCGGAGGCTTTATGCCGCACTTCATCCACCTTCATGGACATGACTTCTGGCATGTCTGCCAAGATGGATCGCCACTTGCGACGCCGGTTCGGATGAATACCATTCCTATTTATCCAGGTACGACCAGTGACATCGTCATTCAAGGCACGAACCCAGGGTTCTGGCACTTCCATGACCATAGCGATCTGTGCACGACCAACAACGGACAGCATCCAGGCGGAATGATGACGATGCTGATGTATGAGGACGCTCGCGAGGCTGGCGTCAAGTGGGAAGAGGTCATTGCGATCAGCTCATAAAATCAGGAGTACATGCAAATGAAAAAACAAATTAAACAAATCGGAATATTGGCTGCAGGTGCTCTTGCTTCCGCGGCCGGAGCACAGACGCAGCAGACGCCCGTGCAACAAATCAGTCTGCAACCTCAAATCGAGATCGCAGGCTCGGGACTCGCTACACTCGACTTCGGACGTGAAGGCATGTTTGGCGGAAGAGGCATTGGAAGTCGCAGTCAAATTAACTTTTCGGACTCGTCGCTGAGTTTTGGCGTGGCACAACGAATGTATCGCGGAGCTATCGGCAGTTTTACCCTTGGTGGTATTGCTATTGATGAAGCGAACAGTGGACACGGAAAGCAAATCTTTATGCACCAGGCCTTTGCTGACTTTCAAGAGCTCCGGTTTGAGGGATACATCGGAAGGACCAATACGCCAACTGCGCAAATTGTTGCGTTTCCTACGATCCGCGAAGATGATCTAGTTGACTACACGTCGGTGCTGAACCCATTTTCAAATGGAGCTAACCCCGAAGAACACCGATACAGCAATGTGGCTGGCCTAGTGTTTAACAGTGATCTTCACCATTTCTTCAATGTTCATGCCCAGCATCAGATTGATAGTGCGGGCGTTGGCCAAAGCGATAGCGGACTGAACTCAGTTGGAATCAGCTTCCAATATGAAGGGAACCCGGCCCTAACCACGATTGAACGTTTTCCTTCCTTTGGATTCGGCCTCGAGAGTCGAGCTGTTAACAAGGGCTTCGGTGGAACATCAAATGTATTCTACGGAGGTGGAGTGCTTAACTTACAACCAGGCCTCGTGGATAAGTTGGACTTACGTCTTTTGGGGCAAGTCTCATTTGGAAACGACACCAATTCGTTGGCGACGCTCAATGACACGTACCGAGCGGATCAGGACTCCATCGCACTCTCACTCCGAAAGCTTTACAGCCCGTTTGGAAAACCTGCCTCGCAAATGGCACTAACGACAGGATTCAAGCGTTACTCAAAAGTCTCAAATGCAAACTCCTACGGGCTCGCTCTGAGCTACGGAAAGAGCTTAGGACAAGGCTTCGACTTCGTTTCTCAGGTTGGCTATGAACGACGAAGCAGTGGAATGACCGCGGCATTTGGCGGGCATAGCGACGCAATGGTTTTGCAGGTTGGGCTCTCGTTCAACTTTGGCTCGACCTTCAATCAGAGCATCGGTCCCCGCAGGTCGCCGACGAATTTGCTCCACAAATACATCCCAAATTAAGGAGACACCATGTTAAGTAAACAACTGTACTCAATCCTTTTCCTTTCGACAATATCGGCCTCGTTGCTGGCGTTTCAGCAAAGCCCACCAACTTCTGGCAGAACCCTAGAGGCATCGGCGGTCATTAAACCTGCAGCGCCAAAAACGGGCGAGAACGTGCTCGAAATCACATTCCTGGAAGCGTCGAAGCCTGTTGCAGGACTAAAACTTGTCTCAAATGTGGGCATGACGAACATGGATATGGGCACGGCCCATCCTTTGGTAAAGGAGACTTCGCCTGGACACTACACCTTGAAGCCGATGTTTCTGATGGATGGTCCTTGGCGCGTGACTCTCATCAGCAAAGATCCCAAATTCACGGTCAACTTCGATATGTCTGCTGGCGCGAAGGGTCCATGGAAGAGCGCAAAGCAGACCATCAAGCTTGGTGAC
>JAYVXG010000466.1:0-4796 GCA_043785475.1 Armatimonadota bacterium | reverse complement strand
CAATTGAAGCCGTGGTTGACCTCGTTAGCCCCAACTATAATCCGATGGCTAAGTTCGCTAAGGATATTGCCGCGGGAGCTGTGCTGATCACCACCATGATTGCCCTCGTTGTTGGTGCAATGCTTATCTTAGGTGAAAACCGATGGGAAACGTTGCAAGTAAAGCTCAGTTCCGAGGCGCCGGCCATTGGTGCTCCCCTACGAATCATTCTCGGATTTTTCATCTGCATATTAGCCGTTATCATTGGTAAAGGACTCGGTAAGCGAGGACAGGTATTACAAGGCGGCCTCGTCAGCGGACATGCCGCGCTGGGCTTTTTCTTCGCCACATGCACCATTATGCTTTCGTCGAATGCTCTGGCTGGAGGCCTCGCCGTGCTCCTGGCTGGGATTATCGCCCAGAGCCGGTACGAAGCAAAGTTCCACTCTATTGGCGAACTATCAATTGGCGCCGCGGTGGGTGTTATTGTCGGATTTGCGGTTTTTGCGGCGTTACCTAAGTAAACAATTTTTGATACAGTAGTGAAAAATACAGAATGAGTGCCCCCTCCCCCGGTGAACACAAAACGGAAAACCCAGTTAAAATCTTCGGCAAGAAATTGCTATTTGGAGTGGCAAAGGTTTTCGTTGGGATAGCAAACCTCTTTGCTCGTCCAGCAGGTGGTTCTGCCTCGCTTCGTCAAAGCAATTTGATGGAAGAAGAAATACGCTCTCTCGTCGATTCTGCTGGTGAGACCGGAGAAATGGAATCCGACGAAACCGAGCTCATTCATAGCGTTCTCGAGTTTTCCGATACTGTCGCCCGAGAGATCATGACCCCTCGAACTGATCTCGATGCGGTACCCCTCGACATCAATCCCTACGACCTCGTCGAACTCATTCAAGAATCCGGGCACTCGCGAATTCCAATCTTTGAAGGAAGCGACGACGATATTGTCGGCATCGTTCACGCCAAAGATTTGTTTCTCGCGATGCTTCGCGGAAAGCCAGTTAATATCAGCTCGCTCATGCGCCCTCCCCTTTACGTCACCGAGAACAAAAGCATTGATGACTTGCTCGCCGAAATGCGACACTCGAAATCGCAAATGGCCGTGATAAAGGACGAATATGGCGGGACCTCTGGCATTGTCACCATCGAAGACATCATTGAAGAACTGGTAGGAGAAATACAAGACGAGCACGATGACGAGCACCCAGAGTTTTCCGAGTCGCTCGAAGGCTTCTTGGTTGACGGCAAGACTCACCTCGACGATGTAAATGACGAGATTGGTTCGAACTTCGAAAGTGAGGATTTTGACACGATCGGCGGATTTGTCTTTGGGCTGTGCGGACGACAGCCCAAGCACGGTGAATGGCTCGAGCACGATGGATATCAGCTTAACATCGTCGAAACCGATGGCAAACGGATTATCAAAATTCGGATCGTACCGAACGATCCTCTCGGCTCGTCACCGAGAACGAATACTGAAGAACAACCAAGCGATTAGCCAGCTATCTGAGCAGGTGTGAATTTTGATTGTCTTTTGGCGCTCCAAATCGTCGGTCAGCCAGTAGCGTGGCCACTTGGCTTGTCTATTGACCAGAAGTCCGGTCAAGAAAGTCAGTGAGATAACGGTTCCTACCGTTACTGTTTCGGATGTGCCTTAAAGAACTTCCAGATCTCGGCAATTGCATCAATGCCGCTCACCGACTCCCGTCCATTTTGCCCGTAAGAACCAGGAATATCGTGCGTCCCGTTATAAGTCGAAATCAACCGAACCTCCGTTCCTTTCTTGCCGTGCCCGTAGTAAGTTAAGCATGCAAAGTCCTTGACGCATTCCGAAACCACCGGCTTGTCATCGCATCCATCCAGCTTCGCCCACCACTTTGCACCCTCCTCGGCACCGGTGCATTGCAGAAACGCGCTGTCACCCGGCTTATAAGCAACCATCTTGTCCTTCTGGCCGTGGATCATCAAAACTGAAATTGGATTCTTTGGTTCTGGCACCGCCTTCAACGCGACGGTTGCCTTCGGAATTCCAACCGTTCCGGCGATGCCCGCCACCGCGGCAAATCGATCCGACATCACTCCGCCGAGATAATACGCCATCATTGCGCCGTTCGAATGTCCAAAAACGTACGTGCGAGACTTGTCAGTCGTGAACTCCTTTTCCACCTTGTCAAGAATAGCAGTTACGAACCCCACGTCGTCCTTCGAACCTGCCACCGTAAGAAATCCGGTATTCCACCCCCGAAAGTTAGTGGGAAGTCCATTCGGAATAACACAAATGAATCCTTCTTTATCAGCGATCTCCTCAATCTTGGTGGTCGCGGAAAAAATATCCATGTTCGCGCTCAACCCGTGCAAGCCAATGACCACCGGAGTCGGAGTCCCCTGTCTGTAACCTTTGGGCACCCGAACGATATAGTTCCGCTCAACTTCGAATTGTGTGAGCGTGTCGACGTAATGACCAGGTCCACGCCCTTGTTGTGCGGGAGCACAAGAAGCTACGAGTAACAGCCAGATGGGAAACCAACGTTGAATCATTGTTACTAGTTTGACGAATTCCAAACCCTAAAAGATCGACAAAAAAAATGGGCGGTCACTTCTTGGGTAGAGCGACCGCCGCGAGGGTTATGGGAGTTTCTTATGGACTCTCTAAGGGAGCCTTACAATGAATTCAACGCCTAATCAGTGCATTCGGTTCCAAAAATTTCTGAATCTGCCAAAATCTCTGTGTGAGCAGTAATTTAGGCATTCCCTCCCGAGGCGAGAATTTCGCCGATTGGTACAACGAGTTAGTCGTCAAAGCGGACTTGGCCGACTACTCGCCGGTTCGAGGGTGCATGGTTATCCCGCCGCATGGTTACGCTCTCTGGGAACTCATGCAGCGTGCCCTTGACGACATGATCAAGGAAACCGGACACCAAAACGCCTATTTCCCCCTCCTCATTCCAAAGTCATTCTTTGATAAAGAAGCCGATCACGTAGAAGGCTTTGCCAAAGAGTGCGCGGTCGTGACCCACCACCGGCTGACCAAAGGCCCGGACGGTAAGGGACTCATCCCCGATCCTGAAGCCGAACTGGAAGAACCCCTCATCATTCGGCCAACGAGCGAAACGATCATCTGGAACACCTATAAAAAGTGGATTCAAAGCCATCGAGATTTGCCAATCTTGATCAACCAGTGGGCCAACGTGATGCGATGGGAACTTCGAACCAGGTTATTTTTACGCACTGCCGAGTTTCTTTGGCAAGAAGGGCACACCGCCCATGCGACCTTCGAAGAAGCCGATGCTGAAGCCCTGACTATCCTGCATGACGTTTATGGCAAGTTCGCCGAAGAGTGGATGGCAGTTCCTGTTTTCAAAGGAATCAAGACCGAAAGCGAAAAATTCGCCGGAGCGCACCATTCCTACTGCATCGAAGCAATCACCCAAGATCGAAAAGCGATCCAAGCGGGTACATCGCATCATCTCGGGCAGAACTTCGCCAAGGCGTTCGACGTGCAATATCAAAGTGCCGAAGGCAAATTAGAATATGTCCACGCAACCAGTTGGGGCGTCTCAACCCGCCTCATTGGGACCCTAATCATGGCCCACAGCGATGACAAAGGCTTCGTGTGTCCTCCAAAACTGGCCCCGATTCAAGTCGTGTTCGTGCCGATGGGCAAGGCTGAAGTTCTCGAACAAACCATTGGAGTGTCGAAAGATATGGCCGCTCAGTTGAAGACACGCGGAATCCGAGTCAAAGTTGACGACCGGACTAAAGAGTCTCCTGGATTCAAGGCTAAACACTGGGAGATGCGAGGCGTCTGCGTCCGGGTCGATGTCGGCGGTCGCGAACTGGAAGCGGGCGAACTCGGAGTTTCTCGTCGGGATGATGAAAGTAAAGAAATGGTCGCCGTCGACAAAGTTGTCGACTATGTCGCCAACCTTATGCCGGTCATTCAGGCTGACATCTTCGCTAAAGCTCTCGCCTTCCGAGACGCGAACATTCATCGTGTCGATACCTGGGAAGAGTTTGCCAAGCAATTCGAAGGCGAGGGCGGCGGCGGATTCGTTCTGGCCCACTGGGATGGAACCGAAGAGACTGAGGCAAAAATCAGCGAAATGACTAAGGCAACCATTCGCTGCATTCCCCTCGAAGCCCTAACGCCCGCCGACGCCGAGCCAGGCAAATGCGTCCTCACCGGCGCCCCAAGCAATCAACGCGTCGTTTTCGCTAAGGCGTACTAGGTGCTTCCGGGTTCCGAGCCGCGAGCTCGCGAACCCGGAGATTCACCGTGAATGGCGAGATTTTGAGTACACCATACTTACGGACTTCGGAGCGCGCCATGGTGATACCGACAGTCAGCGCTATAACCCACAATAAGTGGACTAGACGCTTAGCCTGACCCGGTTAATACCAGCAATATTCTCTCACCGGCCTGGCCGAAGAAGAAACTGCGTCGCTCGACTCGACTTAATGCGGCCCAGTCGCCGCTGCCGTTGCTCCGTCAAACCGAATCGACAATTTGCCATCCTCGAATACTGGCACTCCGCATGGGCCGCCTTCGTCGATCGACTTCAAACCCTCAACCTGGCTCCCATCCATGCGAAAGACCGGGAAATAATACTTTGCAACCTGCTCCGAGCTTCCCTCGATGTAATGCCCAACCATGATTCGTCGAAACCGCGTGGCTGACTGATTCGGCCCGGATCCGTGGACCAGCGAACCGTTAAAGAAGATCACATCGCCTTTCTTCATGTGAATTGGAATCGGAGACATTCCCGGCAAGTTAATCACGACATCCGAAAAACTTTTGGTCGTGTCTG
>JAYVXG010000465.1:0-4811 GCA_043785475.1 Armatimonadota bacterium | reverse complement strand
CGACCATTCAAATCAAGCGTCTCGTGGTACGCCTTCGCCAATCCCGGTCGATGCTTCAAGAACCATTCGACCCGCTCCTTAAATCCCGGCAAATTGCTCACCTGTTCAGCCGAGATTGTGGCCACCGCAAACATCGGAATTACTCCGACGATCGAGCGAACCTTGATCTGCTCCTGGCTGCACGGATACCTCATCAAATCGTAGAAGAAGCCATCCTCGTCGTCCCACATTCCGCTCGAATTGAGAGCATCCGCAACATATAAGAAGTGCTCAAAGAATTTCGAAGCCACATCGCCATAGCTAACATCGTGTTTGGATAGCTCCAGCGAAATCGAAAGCATATTGAGGCAATACATGCCCATCCAACTGGTTCCGTCTGATTGCTCCAAAACATCCCCGTTTGGAAGCGACGTGTTTCGGTCGAACAATCCGATATTATCGAGTCCCAAAAAACCACCTTCAAAAAGGTTGTTTCCCAATTGGTCTTTTCGGTTAATCCACCACGTGAAGTTGAGCAGCAGCTTATGAAATGCCTTAGCCAGAAACTCGTAATCTGCAACTCCGGTTCGGTCGCGATCGTCGCGGAAGATCTTCAGAGCTGCCCAAGCATGGACCGGCGGATTGACATCCGAAAATGCCCACTCGTAAGCCGGAATCTGGCCGTTCGGGTGCATATACCACTCCCGCATTAGTAGCAAAATCTGAAACTTGGCAAAATCAGGGTCCACCAGCGAGCACGTCACGCAGTGAAACGCAAGGTCCCAGGCTGCAAACCAAGGATATTCCCATCCGTCCGGCATCAAAATCAAGTCCTTTGCGTGGACATTAGCCCAGCCCGTATTACGGTCACTATGCCCGTTGGGCGGGACGGGTTGGTTCGTATCGCCGACCGACCAACGATCCCAGTCAAAGAAATAATACTGACGAGTCCATAGCAACCCCGCCAAAGCACGACGCTTTATCAGAGCTTTCTGAGCATCCTTCGGCGCGGTAGAGGCATAGAACTGTTCGGCCTCCTCCTCGCGAGTTTGCAATGTTTTGGACCATTGAGTCGTGGCCGGGAAACTTTTGTCGGGCCCGAAGCAACACTGAATTTCTTTCGTTTCGCCAGCCGCAATCTCAAGCTGAACAACTCCGCACGCCTTTGTCCCGGTTTTTGCGGGGTTGACCGCATCTGTTTCTCCGTTCACGATAAGGCGATGGAATGCATCTTTGACGTGAGGTGTCGCGTTTGGCTGGCCAAAAAGACGTTGGGTGTTCGTTTCGTTTTCAGTAAAAAAGAAATCTTCTGCATCGGGAACGTCTAGGCGTACCTTGCCATATCGGTGGGATTCGGCGATAAGCGTATTCTTTGTGCCCATCGAGATATTAGGCTTGTCGGACCCATCTCGCCAAGACCATTTGTTGCGAAACCAGAGGTGCGGCATCACCCAAATCTTTGCAGATTCAGGTCCTTTATTAGTAACCGAAACTTTAGCAACAACGGTTTCCTCGTTGAACTTTGCGTAGGTAATTTCGATCTCGAAATATCGGTTCTCGTTTAGGATCCCAGTGTCGGTTAATTCATATTCCGGGGCGTGTACACCCGCTGTGCGATTAGTTTTCACCAAGTCTTCGTACGGAAACTCCCGATGCGGATAGATGTAAACAGTCCGCATAAACGAGCTCGTCGGCGTCCCATCGATGTGATAATACAACTCCTTAACATCTTCGCCATGGTTGCCTTCCGGGTTCGAGAGGCCAAAGTATCGCTCCTTAAGGATTGGATCGTTCCCGTTCCAAAATGCCCAGGCGAGAATCAATTCACAATGACGATCACACCAACCCGCAAGTCCGTCTTCCCCCCACCGATATGCCCGAGATCGGGCATGATCATGGGTGAAATACGTCCAAGCTGAACCGTCTGCCGAATAATCCTCTCGAACTGTGCCCCAATGGCGATCCGCCAGAAAACACCCCCATCGGTACCAATGGCCCTTCATGGCATGCTGGTCGGCCAACCGCTGATGTTCGGGAGTATTCAAGTTAGCCTCCGGTGGCAAACCCTTCGCAAAGGGTCATTCCGCCATCGACAAACAGTGTGGTTCCAAGGACATAATCACTCGCATCCGAAGCAAGCCACACGCACGCTTGACCGATGTCATCGGGAAGTCCTACCCGGTTATAGGGAATCAAATCCAACAACTTTGTCTCGGCTTCAACCGTATCCCATGCCGGACGATTGATCGGAGTGGCAATCGCCCCCGGCGCAATCGAGTTCACGCGAATCTTCCGATCCGAAACCTCTTGAGCAATCGATTTCATCATTAACATGACGCCGCCCTTTGATGCGGCGTAGTTGGCGTGTCCAGCCCACGGAATGACTTCGTGAACGGAGCTCATGCAGACGATCTTTCCGAGTGCCTTACTTACGTCGCGCATGCCTCGTCGCTCGAATTCATTGATGGCTTCTCGAATACAAAGGAACTGACCGCGAAGATTGACGTTCATGACTAAATCCCATTGGGCAACCGTCATCTTCTCAATCTTGCTGTCCTGCTGAAGTCCTGCATTCGGAACCACAATGTCCAGAGTCCCAAATTCCTTGACGCAGGTTTGGAACATCGCGATCACCTGCTCTTCACTTGCAACATCCGCCATCACTGCGATGGCCCTACCGCCACTTTGAACGATGTCGTTTACGACGACTTCTGCGGCCTCGGGATTACGAACATAGTTAATTGCAACTGCTGCCCCTGCTGCAGCTAGGTGCCGAGCGCACCCTTCGCCAATGCCCGAATTCGCTCCGGTAACCAAAGCGTTCTGCCCCCGAAGCGGTTGATGAGCGTAAAGCGAAATCAAAGCCTTTTGGCGATCCAAATTGTATTCTTCGAGAACCATAGTACTGTCTATATTAGCCCGAGCCAAACCGGATCAGGATGGTGCGGAGAATATTTAACTGCTCCCATGGGCGAGATAGTGAAGTGAGTTTGCGCGAGTTCAACCTGGCAAAGAAGCAATTGTTCGGCGGCAGAACACGAGCGGGGATAAATTTTTTTGGTGTAACTTTCTCAGGGCAAGGGCGAAGATCAGAAAAACCATAGGGAAAAAAATTGTGCACAACTTTCGCTGGGCTCGCGGTGATAGACCTCACAGCTCTCTGAACTATCTTCACCCGCACTTACAAAAGGAAATGGGATGAGTTATTATTTGAGAAGGAAGAAACCGTCCTATGAACAGGTGGAACTCAAAATGGGATCATGTCAGCTGTACAATGCAGCCAGCCGGATAACGACAATTCAAGATGGCCCGACGATGGTTACCCAGACCTACGATGGCAACGGAAATTTGTCGTTGGAAAATCGAGGTGGAGTTTTCAGTACCTATAGTTACGATCGGGAGAATAGGCTAAACGTCCTAAACGACGTAGGCGCACTATCCACCATGACGTATGCTGGCGATGGACTTCGACGTTCAAAGCAAGCCGCAGGCAAACTGACGACTTATATTTGGGACGGCACGGACTACCTTCAGGAGCAGACAAGCTAATGGCAACAATTGTAACATCATTTACCACGATTAACGGAATGTTGGTCCACGAGGATAGGGGGGGAGTTGAGACTGAATACGTTTCCGATCCACTCGGAAGTCTTGTTCAATGCCGGAATTCGTCGGGAACCAAGACTTACGAAGCCCAATATTGGCCTTACGGTGAGTTGCAGACTTCGACGGGAACAAACCCAAGTTCTTGGGGGTATGTTGGCCTCCTCGGTTATCTCGTTGATTCTGCAACGATGCTGTATGCGCGGGCAAGATATTTGACGACGAAATTTGCGAGATGGCTGACGGTTGATCCACTTTGGCCAAAGGAAAAGGCATATGTGTACGTGAATGATAGTCCAGCTTTCATGTCAGATTGGTCTGGCATGCAGAGTCCAAGTTCGACTGGTTACCCTGGCAGTGGTGGTGGTAGCGGCACTACCGATCAGTGCGATAATGCCTGTAGCGATAAGAGTTTCAAAGATATCTCCAAATGTCTCAAAGAATTCCGAAAATGCAGGTCCAAGTTCTTTTGGTTGCCATATTATTGCGAAACTCAAGCGGCAATTTGTCTTGCACACGCTAAAGCTGATCTAGAGAAATGCATCATATGCTGTATCAATAATTTTGGTGTGGATGGTGAAGGGGATTGGGTGAATCTGTGCTTTGGGTCAGGTAATGACGTCTACTATGGAGATTTTGATCCAAGTTTAAGAAAGAAGGAGCTTGCGGTGGCATTATGAACAAGCTGATTTCTATTACCTTTATCGGTGTACTCATTCTGTCAGCATGTAGTAAGCCTGCACCACCACATCGGGACTTCGCAAAGATGTCAGCGAAATTAAAGCTGGGTATGACGAAACCCGAAGTCATCGCCGCAATTGGGGCACCTGATAGAGATAGCGAAACCGATCCAGAACCGGGCGAAAAATCAATACCAGGTACCTTTGTGCTGTTTTACGATGATGGCCCAATCAACATTTTCTTTGTGGGGTTTAGGGAGGGGAAGCTTTTTAAGTTCCGAGATATGTCACTTCCAGCGGGCACGGTTCCTCCGCCATAGGTCAATTGGCGAGCCACTTGTGTGGGCAAGGTAAGCCTGGTGTGGCACAGATAACGACCTCTGCTTGTCCTCTGTAGCGAGGCACGAGTGAAGGAGGGCGAAGCTGAGAGTTACCTGTGTAAATTCATGAGGGTAAAACTCATTACGTGAGCGACGAGTCACTTGTGTGAGTTAGGTAATTTTCCGGGTGGCACTAGAGACGCGAAGCGGCCAGGGGACCGCTACGCAG
>JAYVXG010000464.1:0-4821 GCA_043785475.1 Armatimonadota bacterium | reverse complement strand
CTTTATTCAGGCGGCGCTCGACCTCTTTTCGTCGCTGGGCAAATTCTGAAGGTTTAATCTTATCAGACTCATATTCCCGATATTTAAAACCGGCATCCTGCCTGGGAAGGGTTAGGAAACAAGCAAAGGAAGCAATCATGGAGTTATCATAGCATTAAATGCTTCTCGTGTCTCTCGCTCTAATTGCATTTCAAACGAAGATCACTCCTATTGCTCACGTCGAATCGAAGATGATCGACGAGATGAGCGGAATCGCCAAAAGCAGGCAGTACAAAGACACGTATTGGGTTCACAACGATAGCGGTGACAGCGCTCGCATCTTCGCTATTCATAAGAATGGCAAGCTGATCCAGCCGCGTCTGCCCAATTATGAAGGAATCAAATTGGAAGGTGCCATGAACTTCGATTGGGAGGATATCGCCATCGAAGGAGACACCCTCTACGTCTCCGACTGTGGAGACAATCTGAACTTCCGTAAGGACCAGTGCGTCTACATGCTGAAAGAGCCGAACCCCCAGACCGTTACCTTGGTAAAGGATGTCAAAAAGATCCGCATCGCCTACCCAGACAAAACCCCAACCTCGCCATGGCATTTCGACTGCGAGTCTTTGGGAGTTTATAAGGGAACGTTGTATTTCATTACCAAATGGCGAGCCGGAAGGTCGAAGATTCCCGATGTTGGAGCGTCGATCTACTCCCTCAAAAATCCAAAGTGCGATCAAGTCAACATGCTGAAGAAGCTCGATACGAAGGAAGATTTCGGCGGTTGGGTCACGGCTTGCGACATTTCTCCCGACGGAAAACAACTCGCGCTCCTCACCCAATTCCCCAATCAATCAATCTGGATTTTCGACATGACGAAAGGCGAGAACATCTTCCATCACCCGCTCAAGCAGATTAAATTCTTTGGCGCCAATCAGTGCGAGGCTCTGTGTTGGGATTCACCTACATCGTTCCTAATTGGGAACGAGCAGAGCGAGCTCTTTCAAATCAAACGCTAGACCGAGATACAATAAGGTCGTGGCTCGCCAACTCACTCCGCTTGGAAAAGTCGTCATGATGACGCTCAAGTGGCTTGTGATTCCGCTGGTTGCCGCGTTTATTGGTTTTAAACTCATCGGTCCGATGATCGCTGCTTCAAAACCTGATTCCAGCCAGGCTGCCGCCGTAAAGCGGGTTCTTCCTCAATCCGAGAAAGGCAAGAAATTCCAGTCAGTCCGCGAAGGGAATAACCCCTAAAACCCGAAGAAATCCTTCGCATTGAGCGTCGTTTGGTCCGCCATTTCTTCCTCGGTCATCCCGTGAACCTCCGCCAACTTCCGATTAATCAACGGAATGTTCGCCGGAGTATTCGGTTTTCCTCGAAATGGCTCAGGCGACATGTACGGACTATCGGTCTCCAGCACAATTTTGTGAGCCGGAATAAACCCGAAAACTTCACGCAGTTCGTCGGCCTTCTTGTACGTGATCGGACCATCGCACCCAAACCACGCACCGAGGCGCAATGCCCGTCGCGCATCGTCCTTTGTCCCCGCAAAGCAATGAAAGAGGTACTTCCGCGGCGGGACCTTTTCGAGAATATCGAGAAGATCCGAGTACGCCTCACGGGCATGAAAGACAACCGGTTTGTCGTAGTCTTCTGAGACCCTCAATTGGTCTTTCAACGCCTGAATCTGGAGGGAATGAGGCGAGTGCTCCCAATGATAATCAAGGCCAATCTCTCCGAGTGCGAGCACTTTTGGGTGCCGAAGTACCTTAATAAGTATGGGAAGTTCAATTGGGTCGTAGCTTGCGGTGTAGTTCGGGTGCCAACCACAGATTCCGTACACGTTTTCGTGCTTCTCGATGAACGACAAAACCGTATTCCAGTCGTTGGGCTCACACCCAACGACCACAATTTTTTCGACTCTTGCTGCCATTGCATCTGCTACGACTTGGTCCGGATCAGCAAAGTTCTCCGGATTCTGGATGTGGCAGTGAGTATCGATCAACACGTCTTCGAGTAAACCTCATAGTTGAACATGTGTCGAAATCCAAGCTGAAGATTCAACTGATACATCGGATTGTTCTCCTCGTTGTCCGTAAAGATTTTCTCAATGCCTCGATTCTTTGCCCAAGCTATCGAATGTCGCTTGGTTTTGGTGGCAACACCTTGCCTTCGGTACTGTCGCCGAACGCCAGTCAGACCTGTTGCCGCGAACTTTGAGTTTACTTTTGATGGCCAAAGTTGCGACATCCCCATAAGCGCTCCATCCTTCAGATAAATAAACTTACAGGTGAGGTCAACTTCTGGATCTAATATAAATTTTGCGAAACCTTCGAACGGGGTCTCTACGAAGGGGAATGGGAGCGGCATATCTGCGGCGACATCCATCTCCAATCGCCAAAGGCGATGCAAGCCGTCCTCTGGGTTTTGGTCCAAAAAATCGCGAAACGAAACGACATTTGGATGGGGTTCGAATGTGGTTGCTCGGGTTTCTAGGCACGAAAAAGGCAGTTTCATATCGAGCGAAAAGCCCATCGCTTCAAGCGCTACCTTCTCCCACGAATACTCACCGCGAGACTCGATCATCGCCCGAGTACCACCAAATCCTTGCACCAGCTGAATGCACTTTTCAGTCGTTCGCGCAAAGACCTCGACGGCCCGATCCCCATGAGGGTCGAGGGATACCGTGAACCAGTAGGTGCCGTCGTCCGAGTTTCGATTGAACATGGCACTGCCGTAAGATACGATCGAACCGTCGCTTCGGCCCACAAATCGGACATCATTACGGTCCTGTTTCGACAGCTCGTAGAAGGACCGAGCCTCGGAAACCGTGCCCGGATTTGTCCAGTTATAAATATTGCGAAGCGCAATCGCTTCTGACCATTCTTTGTCCGTAGTTATTTCTTTAAATTTCATCTTTATTGTTTTGTATTGAAAGTGGTCCTGCGCTGAAAGAAAAGCAGCTCGCTAAGGGACTACAAAACGAGGTGCTTGGGCGATTAATTTGATTCCGACTATCATTGGCTAACACCTCCTATAAAGGTTTGTATATTTTACCCGCTCTTGCCGCTCGGCTACAAACGACACCGAGCTCAATGGTACATTCCCGCTTGGCAGAGCTAGTTGCCGGAGGAGATCAATTTGCCCTTCGAGGAGAGTCTGATGTCTGGCAGATAGATTTAATGCTGCGGCCTGATGAAGTGAATTTGCACAGCACTCGTCAATTTCCCAGTCAGAGTCTTGCAGTCCCTCAGTACTAGGATAACTACCCTTCGTGAAAGTCCAGCCACTTTCCGAAAGTAGCCGTTTGATCTGACTCACAGTAAATGGCGTTCGAACTTTTGACTGGCTCGAGGTTTTCAATGCTTCGACCTGCCCTTGAATAAGGATAGCCAGGAGATGGGGGATTTGATCTTGAGACCTGGGAACAGTGTCCCACTCAGCGAAGCAAAGGTGTTTAGCATGCTTAGTCAAGGCGGATAGCGTGTTCCTTAATTTATCGCTTGATTCGAAGTACCACGAGCAATGGACCATTACTGCATAGTCATAAAGCTGATCCGGTTCGGAGGCCGTAATGTCATATTCAAATCGAAAGTCTATCCTATCACCGAACTCACCCGCTTTGAGTTGGTCGGTTGCCTCGCCCAAAGTCAGGGGCGTGCCGTAATCCCGACCCGCAATATCTACGGCGATAACATGTCCGGTTGGGCCGACAGCTTCCGCCAATGCCGACGTCATCTCTCCTTGACCACAGCCAATTTCCAGAATTCGTGAGCCAAGAGGGATGTTCCAGCAATCGAGAATTCGCCGCCGATAAGCGGTTTGGATTTGCTGAATTTCGTCCGGGATTGGTCTTTTGGTCATAAGTGTTCGTTTCGAAAGATGCAGCGAGATAAATCCTGGGAACTTCGTTCCTCCAGGCCAAAGCCCGAACAAGTTCCTGGGAACTTCGTTCCTCCACTCCACACAATACTAACCTCCTAATACTTCTTTCGCAGTTTTAAAGTGCATCTTGGCGACGCGGGCTAAGCCTTCTGCTCCGTGGATGGCGACGACTCGCTTGCCAGTCGGAATAACATTCGTCGCACCCTTCGGCAACGTCATCCCGATCTCTCGCGAAAGCTGTTCCAACCGTCGCAGGAACTCGGCTCGAGCCAAAATCGAGGCCGCCGCAACCGCCATATCCGCTTCGGCACGAACTCTCGAAATAAATTCTGCTTGCCGGCCCAACTCCTTTAATTGGTTCTTGACAACGTGCCCGCCCGCCTGAAATTGGTCGCTAATAATCGTTTTTGCCGGTTGGATCTCCAGCACATTCTCAATTGCTTGGGCGTGCCCCCATGCGAGTAACTTATTGAGGTTTCCGATCTTCGCGTACAGTTCGTTGTACTTGGTCGGCATAATCGCGATGACCGAGTGAGGGCACACTCGCTTGATGATGTCGGCAAATCGGAGAGCCTGAGGATCAGTCAGTTTCTTGGAATCTTTGACTCCGTCAAGTTCGGCAAGATGCTCTGGGCCGACATAACAAGCGGCGATGACCAGGGGACCAAAAAAGTCCCCTTTTCCACTCTCGTCGACGCCAACTCGTCCTTCGCTCATACTTTCTCCAACTCTGGGGAATTATTTCCGATCGGATACTCTGCCGTTACCGACTGTACCGCTGGTTCACCCTCAGAAAGGGACGTCCGATCTGGGATAGTTGCATCGCGAAATTCCTTATCGAGTAACGGAGTTGCGCCGGTAAGCGCAAAGCCCGCACCCATGAAGACGTGCATCTTGACAATGCCCACTAGGCCCAAAAGGGTTCCCCCGAGCGCCATACCGATCGGTTG
>JAYVXG010000463.1:0-4830 GCA_043785475.1 Armatimonadota bacterium | reverse complement strand
CGTGACCCTTACTATAAGCAATCCACTTGCTATCGGCCGAGAAATTTAACCCACTCGATCCGTATTGAAAATCCTCGAGTTGAGATATTTTCTTGGTTTCGACATCGAGGAGGTGTACTTCGGTCCGATCGCTAAAGAGAACGATTTTTTTGCTGTCTGGGGACCAAGTGTACTGGCCAACTTTTACAGAGCCGTCCGTCAGCTTTTGTGCGTCTCCGCCGCTTTGCGGTTGAGCATACAATTCGTACTCACCCGTCTTGTCACTCAGGTAAGAAATCCATTTTCCATCGGGCGACCAATCAACGCTTTTCTCCCGGACGCCGCTCGAATTCGTCATGTTCCGGGTTTCACCCGACTTCGCTGGGACCGAGAACACCTCACCCCGAGCCGAAACCGCGAGCCGTACACCGGATGGTGACAATGCAAAGTCAGTGATGTAGGGAACGAGGTTTTTTAGTGCCGGTCTGGTGGCAAGGTTGTCGCCGGGAATTAGAATGTTGAGCTTGGCTTCGGAGTCCGATTTGATCGAATATTTGTGCAAATATCCATTTCGCTCAAACACAATATTCGTTCCATCTGTGCTCGGCCAACGAATGTCGGCATCGGCATATCTCGTCAGCTGAGTGTCTTTGCCACTGGCATTCTTAAAGAGGTTGAGTGTTCCATTGGTTCGGTCTGAAATGTAGTAAATCGAATCGCCCACAACCATGGGGAAGTAGCTTTGCTCGCGTTTGGAGGGCAACTCTTCATATTTGTTTGTCTTGAGGTCGTAAATCGAAATACGTCCTTGCGTTCCTCCTCGATATCGTCTCCAGTTAAAACCAAAGCTGTTGACCCGATTGTAGGCAATTTTGTTTCCGTTGGCAAAGAAAGATCCTGCGGCAATTTCTTTGATCGGTGTGTCCTCGGGTAGACCACCCTTGGGGTTGACTAGCATGAGCTTGGCTTGGCGACCAAGGTATGGGTTACCCTCTGCCGTTGCGTAAGCAATTTTTCCGTCCGGAGTCCATCCAATGGCTTGGTCGGTGGTGTTGCTATAAGTCACCCGCTTCGGCTCCCCTCCATCAATCGAAACCACATAAATATTCGAAGTTCCATCGTAGTTGCCGGTAAAAGCAACCCACTTTCCGTCGGGGGAAATGTGCGGTCGGGTCGTAGGGCTATTCGCTGCCCCTGTTCTCGCCCCAACGTTTGTAGCGATTCTTCGAGCAACTGAGCCGGATTCGGTCGTTGAAGCCCAAAGGTCTCCTGCGTAAACGAAAACAACGGTGTTACCGTGGATGTCAGGCTGACGAAGCAACCTTGGCTCAATGGTTTGAGCGTGGGAAGTCATCATGGTCGAGGCTAGGGCCAGAACGATTAAGGAAGTCATAAGAATTGATCACCCCTCTGGGGTTTCACAGTAAATTACCGGTAACCGTTTCGGAAAAGTTGCAAGGCAGATCATAATTCCCACCATGTCAAGAAAGAAAGCGTTAATTGTTTGGGGTGGATGGGACGGTCACGAACCCGAAAAGGTCGCATATTTTCTTCGTGACCTGCTCGTTGAAGGAGAGTTTGATGTCACGGTCTCAAACACATTGGATTCGTTTGCAGACGAGCCGTTTGTACTTTCCCAAAGTCTCCTTGTGCCCGTTTATACGATGAGCGAGATCACGAGTGAGCAGTTTGAGCCGGTGCGAAAAGCGGTCGCCGAGCACGGTATCGGTATAGCGGGATGTCATGGCGGCATGTGCGATGCCTTTCGAACCAACACTGAGTGGCAATTCATGACTGGCAGCCAGTGGGTTGCCCACCCCGGTAACGACGGCGTGAAGTACATGATCAATATCAACGGTGCGGTTTCGCACGAAATTACGGAGGGTCTTCCAGATTTCGAAGTGGTTTCTGAGCAGTACTATCTGCATGTCGATCCGGGTGTCAAAGTACTAGCGACGTGTGATTTTCCTGCCCTAGGAGTCGAGGGCCCCCACACCGAAAATCCGTGCAAAATGCCACAGGTTTACACGAAGATGTACGGCAAGGGCCGCGTATTTTACAATGCGCTCGGGCACCAGCGAAACGTCCTTGAAGCGGAAGTTCCGAAGGAATTGATGCGTCGGGGAATGCTCTGGGCTGCCAAGCGAAGTTCTTCATCTATTGGCTAACAATCTGCCTCTACTATTCGGATGTTGGATAGTAGGTTGCAATATTTGGGTTTTCCGAACCAATGCACTGGGACGAAAATATCATTCACCCTTTATGTTGTTAGGAACCTTGGCTTTCTTGATCGCGGGAATTCTCGGACATTCTACGTTGACAACGGCCATTTCCGGAATTGGAATTGTGGCCGATATTACCGCCGTACTGCTTAATTTCCGGGCAGACCGAAAATAGTTCAGTAATATAGCTTTCGAAAAACGGCCCTCGATTTGAAACCGAAGAACGCTATGAGCGTAAGATCAGAATCATAAGAACGTTTTCTGCCTTGAGCGTTCTCATCGACATGGCGAGGAAATTTTGGTAATCCTGTTTGCTTTAGGCCCAGTTTCTTCAATTGTCAGCCTAGTTTTGTTGGCTTTTCAGCATTCGATGAAACTGAAAAAATCTCGATAGGCATATTCGTTACGATTGTCATCGCAAGCTCTTTTCCCACAGTGATGTTGTTTCGTGGTGAGAACGGGATCGAACTTGCGGTCCTATTTGGATTGCCTATGGCAATCTTCGTGCAAATTATTGGATTGGTGACCCAGATAAGTCTGTTGGAACAGCAATCCGAATCCAAGAATTCCAACTAAGATTCCGTAAAGGACTCCCCCGAGAACAACATAAAGACGTAATATAAGGCCATGAAGAAATGGGTCGCGTTCGCGGTTCTCGGAGTGGCGGCGACCGGTTTGACTTTTCGGTCTCTGCAAGGGGCAATTCTGCATATGGGGCCCCAACCCAACGGAAAATTTATCGTTTCCTCTGGGCAATCCATCGAGGGCGGGACAATTTCGTACGAGCAACGACTCTCCGATCTTGCGATCCATCCCAGTGGAAAGGTCGTGGCGGTTGCGGCTAAGAGCAAAGTCTTTCTTTGTGATGAGACGCACGTCATTCCTGGTTCCGAAATCGCGATTGGAGCGGACTCAGGGTTTCATGGTATCGCTTGGACTCCAGATGGAAAACGGCTGATCATCACAACGGCGGCCGGGCATTTGCAGGAGTACACGTATGATGGCGACCTGCTCCAGAAAGGGCAAAAGATTGATCTCTCGGCAAGCGGAAAGAAAGGGAATCCGGTACCGGGTGGACTGTGCATCAGCAAGGATGGCAGCCAACTGTACGTTGCTTGTGCGGATTGGGATGGAGTGGTCGCGGTCGACTTGTCAAACTATCAATCGACAAAGTTCTTACCCAGCGGCATGGTTCCGTTTGGATGCTATTTATCGTCCGACGAGAAAACCATATTGGTCAGCAATTGGGGAGGAAGAGCGCCGGAGACGGGTGATGTAACGATGGCGAGCGGCAAATCGCGGGTCGCAATCAATCGCCAAGGTTCGGTTCTCACTGGAACTGTTACCGCAACCGATCTCGCCACTGGTGAGCGAACCGAAATCTCGACGAACGTCCATCCAACCGAAATTTTATGCGACGGCAACCTCGCTTATGTCGCCTGCGCGATGAGCGACACGATCGATGTTATCAATTTGACGGCGAAAAAGCGGACCGCCAGTTGGCCGATTAAGACCACCAAGTATAAACTGATTGGCTCGATGCCGAACGCTCTCGCCAAATCGGGCAATATGCTGTATGTTGCTGACGGCGGAGACAACGCGATTTGTGAAATCGACGTGATCACTGGCAAGGTCGGCGGGTTTCGCCCGGCGGGATACTATCCGACCGCAGTTCATCTCAGCCTCGATGGGAAAAAGGCGTTCGTATTGAACAGCAAGGGTAATGGCTCAGTTCGGGAGACGATGAAGGGCAAGAACCGTCGCAATACCCACGATTTTCAGGGCACGGTTTCGGTTATCGACCTTAACAAAGATCTGATGGCCGAGACTGAAAAGGTCTCCAATCATAACAATTGGAACGATCCGGGTTCGAACCAGAAACCGAACCTTAAGGTCTATCACGGCGCAATTAAGCACGTCATTTACGTGATCAAAGAAAATCACACGTACGACGATATTTTTGGCGATCTGCCGATCGGAAATGGTGACGCGTCCCTCTGTAGTCTTGGCGAAAAGGTTATGCCCAATCACCGTAAAATCGCCCAAGCCTTCACCCTTTTTGATAACGCTTATACCAGCGGCACGAACAGCGCGGACGGTCACCATTGGTGCGATGAAGCGTTCGCCAATGACTATTTGGAGCATTTTTACGTAGGCTATTCCCGGACATATCCCGACGACGGAACTGACGCTCTCACGCTCAATAGCGGCGACCGAATTTGGGATGCAGCGGTCAAGAAGGGTCTGAAAGTTCGAGTCTATGGCGAATGGGCAGACGATGAAAACCCAATTTACAAGCCTCGCAAGCCGAAGGATTGGTTTGAAGCTTGGGAAGACCGTAAGTCAGGTCGAAACGAATTCCAATACATGCCCACCACCGAAATTCCATCCTTGAAACCGCTTCTCGCTCCGGGCTATCATTATTGGCCACTCATCCAAAGCGACCAGAGCCGAATGGATACATTCGAGAAGGAATTTCACGCTTTCGAAGCGAATGGCAATTTGCCAAACCTTTCGATCATGACGCTGCCCTGCGATCATAGCGAGGGCACTAGCCCGGCCTACCCAACTCCAAGGGCGATGATGGCGGACAATGATTACGCACTGGGACGGCTTGTCTCATTGGTGT
>JAYVXG010000462.1:0-4834 GCA_043785475.1 Armatimonadota bacterium | reverse complement strand
TTCCAATGACGGCCGGAGTCGCTCGATTGGGTATCCCTGTCGGTACTGGGGTTTTCTGCGTTGCGGAAGCGAGAAGATTTAGGAACATAGAGATATTGTACAAGCTATCCTTTCGGTTCGATTAATGCCAATCGAGACTCTTGATAGTCGAGAATCATGCGAAAGTGGCCCATGAACCCCATTCCAATGTTGCCATCGACAAATGGGCTGGCGAAGCCTCCTTTCGTAGTTATCTGAAAACCCACAGTTGGCTTGTCAAACTTCTTGGGGCCGAATGTGAACCAATCCAATATTCCGGTCTTGCTCTCGGACGCCCCGCCGGCACCTCCAGTCATAACCGCATTGACTTTTCGGTCTTTCAGCAGATCGTATTTGACGACTGCCGGAGAGAAAAAGTCGACGGTTGATCCTGATCCTGTGTCGAGACTAAAGAGCCCTTCTCGATTTCCTTCATACCGGCAGATGAGGCTTGGTAAGTTTCCGTGGAACAGGAACGGAGTCCACTGATCGTCGTTAGGAATCACCGCTTTACCTGGGGGCTTGACGCGGATCGTAGATTTCGTCGGGTCAATATCCAAAGCGACTCGGCTGATGAAATCATATCCACATATCCCGGCTAATTTTATGCCAAGTGCTTCCGTAAACGGCTTCATGTCGAGCTCCATGAAAGAGCTGTTCTTGATCGTAACTGGGCCAAGGCTGAACACAATGCCTTTGGAAAAATTGGTTTTGATATTGGCGACAACACCGGAAACCGAATCATTTCCTACAACCTTCATGTTATGAGTTCGGGCTACTGCCGGGTCTATAACCATGACTTCTGCCCCGGTATCCAGGAACCACCAACCTTCGTCCTTCCCGTCCAGTTTTGGGTGAACAAAAAGGTAGCCAAAAATTCGCTTTACTTCAATGTTAGGGTTACTTGCCAGGTTATAGGTGTAGCCATCGACATTTGGCTGCGGCATAGAATAGTTGACGGCGCCTGCAATGGGCAATGCAAAGTTGTCGATCGTTGTAATATATTTAGATTCACCGCTTTCGTGTTCAATAACCTTTGGTGCGAGAAGGCCAGAATTCTCGCGGTATTTGCTGAAGGTCCAAGACTCCGATCCTGATGATCCCCAACAACTGAGGGTCTTTGCGGTGTGACTTATCGGATCTAGTGTGAGGTTCGCGGTCGTCTTTCCGTCGACGCACTTGATGACGAGATCATTTCCTTTTTCGGACACAATTTGAACCGGGGAGTCTTTGCATGCCCATGCCCCGACTTGAACGTAGGCGACGATTCGGGTTAGATCACGGTCGGAATAGCTCGAAATGTGAGGAACACCTGAGCCGCCGAGGTGCCACGATATTTTGCCGTCAAAGCCATCGCGTTCCGCCAGATCACCGTCAGTTTGAAATCGAAAATTAAACTGGCTTGACATGTGCATAACAAACTTTTGAGCGGTTCCATGCACAATCTGGGTGCCCGCAACATGAAGCTCCATCATGGGAGTGCCACGGACCAAACTCGGACTCTTGACTTGTTTCTGGGCCGAAGACGCACCAACCAACAAGGTCGCAGTCAGAACTGTCGAGATGAACAAGAGTGGGCGGCTCACTATCCTTCTATTATCCTCGCTTCCTCAAAGTTCGTTCCGAAGTTGGGCGCAATACTGGCGATTCTTTCCCGAGCCGAGTGCGCAAAAAAAACATTTCAAAGTTTTTGCACTTCGTGTTATACTGGCGTTAGTAGACATGAGTCTACTTAAAAAAACTTAGGAGACGATGAACAATGAGTATGAACCGGGTGGTTTTGACGGGAAGGATGACCGGCGATCCTGAATTACGACAAACGAATAGTGGCAAAGACGTGGTGTCTTTTAGCATTGCGGTCCGGAAGCGAGTAAAGCCTCGAAATGGCGAGCCCGATGCCGACTTTTTGAGGATTACTGCTTGGGGGGCATCAGCAAAGTACGTCCACACATACCTGGGCAAAGGGCGCTTGATTGCTTGTGACGGCCGACTTGAAACTCGAAAGTGGCAAGACCAAAACGGAGTCTCCCGCGAGACGGTTGAAATAGTTGCGGATAATATTCACGCCCTTGATCGTGCGGTCAGTTCTCAGGCGTCCAATCATTCAGACAGTCGAGACCCATTTGAACTTGACGAGCAGCCTTAGGGGGAATAATGCAGGGAGCAGATGGGACCTGTATTTATTTGGGAGATATGGCTCTCCTTAGTTAAGTGAGCTCGAAGAAAATCGGGCCATTTCAGAGACACGACTCTCATACTCCATGCAGTTCTGGATGTTTATTTGCACAGCCCTGCAGTCAAAACTCCAGAGATGGGGCGCTTCGGCGTCCCAATTTTTTGGTCAAATAGTGGAATCATGTCTACTCAAGAAATCATCAGTTGTTCGTGGGCCAACAGTGACCGGTTGATGCTCTCCTACCACGATGAGGAGTGGGGAAACCCGGTTCGAGATAGTCGAACATTATGGGAGACTTTGCAGCTTGAGGGCTTTCAGGCTGGTTTGTCGTGGGCAATTATCCTCAAGCGGCGCAAGGCTTTTCGGGAGGCTTTTCGAGGCTTTGATCCGGTTTTAGTTTCCGAATTGTCGGAATCCGATGTTTTGGCTATGCTTGAAAATCCCGGCATCATTCGGTCTCGCGCGAAGATTATGGCAACTATCGGGAATGCAAAGGCATACTTGGCAATGCAAGCCAGGGGAGAAAACTTTTCTGATTTTGCTTGGCGGTTTGTTGGCGGTAAGTCAATCAAGAATACAACAGGGGAAATGTTCGCTAAGACGGCTCTTTCGGAGGAAATTTCTCAGGAGCTGAAGAAGCGGGGCTTCAAGTTCGTTGGGCCTGTTATTACGTATGCCTGGATGCAGGCGGTGGGTCTGGTTGACGATCATGATCCGAGCTGTTTTAGATGGTCAGGCGAATCGGAACCTTCCATCAATAATAGTTTAGCCATAGATCATTGTTCCGCCAAAGTGGCCTGCGACAAGGACTAAGAGTCCGGAAGCAAGAATTAACCAAACGTAGACGGGCTTTTCTCGTTGCGCGTAGGCTCCCACGCCAATTAGCACACTGGAGGCTGCCAAAATCAGGTGAATGAGGAGATTGCCTTCCAGGGGGTACCCGAGTCTTAGCCATGCAATAACTCCCGTGACGATTGCGCCCGCCGCGCAGAGGAGTCCGATAGCCAGGTTAATCACTGAAGCCTTGTGATATATTTCGTCACTCTTTCGCTTGGCCAAGAACTCTAGAAGCGCGGCGATTGCGAGAAGGGCGATAGGGAAGTGGACAATAGCCGGATGAAAGGAGTGCTTTGGGAGGAGGCCACTGCTCGTCGCCTCCACGGGCTTTGCCGCTGCCGCTGGTTTTGATGCATTATCACCGGGCAGTGTGTCAGCACGAATTTCGTCGCCGTTGGAAAAGCCGTCTCCATCGGAGTCGTCCTTTTCGATGGACTGGAAGATCTCTTTGGTGACGTCATTAACCTTAGCTTTTTTGATCGCGGCTTGGAGTGCCTTTCCGTATGGATTACGTTGTGGCGGCTGGATGTGACACGTCTCGCATGTGACGTTATGCTTGTTATAGACCTCTTTAAATCTTTTCAAGATGTCGGGGGTCGCGCTAGCGGTCAAAGCTAGACACGATATTGAAATCAGAACAATGAGTCTCAACACCTTCATGGATCCCGAGATTTTACTTTTTATTCCCGCTTTATACGCGTTCTCGCAAAACATAAGCGCCCAGAACTGTATGGTCTCCCGCTTGCGAATTGAAGGAGTCTGATCGCGTAAGGAATATCTGAACTCAGAACTACAAAGATAGCAGAGAGAATTTCCTCAAAATGGGACCCAAAAAAACATAAGTGCCCCGAAATTTTCGGGGCACCCTCCAAGCCAATCGGACCCACAGAATGGAGTGCCTTCTGGCCAATGCAATATTCAAGTAAGTTGCGAGATTTCCTTACATTGGAATAATACAGCGAGTCCGTAACATTCACTCACCGAACTTCGCAGAACCAGAATTTTTACGAGGCAGAAGCTGGCGACATTGCTTGCAAAACTCCATTTTGGGACTGTTCGAAGTTAGAAAACTCTGCTTTGTCTTGCCGCAAAAATCGGTTGATTGCATCTTGGCAATCGATAGCCCGATCGCTAATCGGTTTGGAGCCTCGTTTGTACGCCCCAATCGAAACGAGATCTTCGATATCGTTGTAGGCCGCCATTAATTCCCGAAATTCGTTGGCTTTCATTACCTGTGCCGCGGAAACCGCGAACGGCATAGTTCGGCTAAGACTTTGAAGGATGTCGATGGGCGGGTAGTGGCCCCGGCTGGTGAGGGCACGGTTCAGCACAATGTGACCATCAAGGATTCCCCGAGTAGCATCAGCGATCGGGTCATTCTGGTCATCGCCCTCGACAAGGACGGTGTACAAAGCGGTGATCGCACCTTTCGGTCCCATTCCTGCTCGCTCCATAAGGCGAGGGAGGAGAGCAAAGACACTGGGGGTGTAGCCCTTGGTGCTTGGGGGTTCTCCTACTGCGAGGCCGATTTCTCGTTGAGCCATAGCGAACCGGGTTACACTATCCATCATCAGCAAAACCGACTTGCCCATGTCGCGAAATCCTTCGGCGATGGCGGTGGCGGTAAAGGCGGCTTTGATGCGCATCAGTGCGGGCATATCGCCGGTCGCACATATAATGACGCTCTTCGCCAGACCCTCTTCGCCTAAGTCATTTTCAATGAATTCGCGCACTTCACGGCCTCGTTCGCCAACCAGGCAGATGACATTAACATCAGCAGTTGAATTTCGGGCGATCATGCCT
>JAYVXG010000461.1:0-4843 GCA_043785475.1 Armatimonadota bacterium | reverse complement strand
GTGCTCTTTCAAAATGTCCACAGAATGTGCAAGGAAAGGCCTCCCATATTTGCTAGGCAACTAGTTTCGGTATAACTTCAATCGGAAACGCACTGCCTCAGGAACACAACTATACCGAAGGCGTTAACTACGACTTCTACTGGAACAACCTCGAAGCCATACCAGAGCCTTCATCGAGCGCCACGGTTGGACTGGGATTTCTTGGTCTTGCGCGTCCACACCGTTGATTTAACCCTCGTGACGCATTGCCACGTTATAAATGTAGAGGTTCGATAATTCGCCATCCGAATGATTTTCGATTGCCATCCAGAATCCGACTATTTTGCTATAACCTAAAAATAGAGTGTTTAAGCCTGATTGCTCTTAGGATCGAGCGAACACATTGAAAGCCTACGTGCGTCATCTTTGCCCAAAAATGGCACTGGGAGTATGCTTTTACAAATAGAATAGCCACCCATATTGGGCGGCTGCTCTATTTTCGGTTTTGCGTTAGCCTTATGGTTGGCTGCTGTACTCATACACGTCTTCGATAGTCACGCCTTCCTGCATCGGCGTTCCGAATCGTAGCACTTTTGGAAGGGCGGTAGCAGGGTCGACAAAGAGTTCGATAGGGCTGACCGGACCCTTCAGTGTGAACTTGTCGAACTTTTGACCGTTCGAGGTCACACCACGCTCGATGGTCCATCGTGTGGTGTCCCTGAGAAGGCTCACCAGATAATCGGCACTGGTTTGACCAGATTGCACGATCATTGGCTTTTCGCCATTCTTTCCTCCAACGACTGCCATAGACTTTGTAAAAGAACCGCCTTTTCTGTTCTTCATCGACTCGGCGTTGATCATAACGGTTCCCCCTTCCGAAACTCCGTCCTTCTTGATCGTGGCGAGTCCTTCCATACCGGCAGGAAGTTTGTCGACTTCTTTACCGTTAACGGTGAAGTGCTTGACTTCTTTGCCGCTCGCATCCTTTTCAATCATGACTTTGAGTTCGTTATGTCTGCCGACTGGTCCGCCCATTCTATCATTGACAACAACGTTTACACCGGCTGGAAGTTTGTCAACCTCTTTGCCATTCACAAAAATGCGCTTAACTTCTTTCCCGTTGGCATCCTTGGTCATTTCAATCTTAATTTCTTTGTCCTGACTGTCACCATGGCCATTATTCGCGATCATGAAGTTAGCTTTTGTGCCTTCCGGCATCTTATCGACTTCCCTTCCATCAACAAAGATGTGCTTGACTTCTTTGCCGTCTGGACCCTTGGTGATTTCGACTCTGACCTGCTTTCCACCAGAACCGCCGTCTTTGGTGATTTTGAATTCGTTTTGGTGACTATCATCCTTAATAATGCGGATCTCGCCCTTCATCTTGGAGATTTCAGCTTTCGACATCTCCGACATGTTGCCGTCGGCGGTGATATGGAAGCCCATCTTCATCGGTGATTCGTTGATCATCAAAAATGCGCCGTTGGCAGATCCCTTGGTTTCATTTCCGTCCTTATCGTAATAGACTGTTTTGCGGTCCTTCCCGGTAACGATGGTTCTCGACTGAAGGTGTCTTTCCTTGCCGTCGATGGCGAAGGATTTGATCGTGTAGTTCTTGATGTCCTGAATCGCTTTAGCGACGCGCTCAGGGGTTGCGGCCACAACACGGGGTTGGGCGACGAAGAAGACGCCGGCGATTGCGGCGACGGAAACGAGAGTTGGCAAGGTGGCTTTTCTGAGGATGCTCATTTTAGATTCTCTTTTTGGTTTCAAGAGGGCCATGATCAGGTCGCTTTTTGCTCCTGTTCGCGGCTGCTCTTGACGCAGCGCTTGGATTTCTCGGTCTTTGATGTGGTTGTTTTCAACACTCATAACGGATCTCCTGAAAGGTGCTCCCAAGCGATGTTTGCAGTCGAGCTCTTGAATGGTGCAATCGCGATTTTACGGTTCCAACCGGTGAGGAGGTCACGTCTGCAATTTCTTCGATGGTCATCTGCTGTACTTCATACAATAGAAAAGCTTCTCGAAGCGCGCTTGGTAGCGTGTGGAGTGCGGCCAGCAAAGCCTCGCCGTCATCAACCGCGGCAAAGTTTGGGTCCGCTTTGGGAGCCAACATTTCCAACGGGAACAACAGGCGCCGCTTTCGCCGCCACGCAATGTATTCTCGAAACGCGATTCGACTGAGCCATGTTTTGTGGCTCGCCTCACCGCGGTAGCTTGGGAGAGCCTGGATAGCTTTCAGAAAGGTCTGCTGGGCGAGATCCTCAGCGGTCTCGACGTGCCGAGTCAGGTGCCGTAATAGTCGGTAGATATCATCGTAGTTGCGATGTACCCATGTGTTTAGCGCCTCAGCATCCCGTTTTTTTAGCTTGTCCAAGTCCATGCAAGTTTCGAGATCCATCGTTCTCCGTTAGTATTGAGTGAGTACGCATCCGAAAGGTTGACTAAGTTTCCGAAAACATCGAATAAAACATCGAAGAAGTGGATTTGGACGGATAAATATGAAACCAGACCAGACCAGACCACGTCAAAGATTATATGACAATGCGGAACGTGACTGAAACCAAGGCCGAGCTTTCGGCTCTGTTAGTCATGGTTGAGAATGGCGAAGACGTCATCATTTCTCGCGCCGGGAAACCGGTAGCAAAGATCGTCAAGGTAGACCAGCGAACAGAACCTCGCAAACTTGGTCTGCTCAAAGGGCAATTTAAATTTAGTCCTGACTATGACGAAGCAGACATGGAAATCGAGAAGCTTTTCTATGAGGGCGATCTTGAACCTGCTTCTTGATACTAACATTCTGATATGGGCTCTTGATTCGCCTGCAAAACTTTCGACAGCATTCGTTACTGAGATGGAATCGCCCAAAAACGATGTATACGTGAGCAGCATTTCAATATGGGAGGTGATTATAAAGTCACAGATAGGGAAGCTAACAATTCCCAAGAAATTTGAGATTTCGATAGACGCGCAGGGCTTCACTTTGCTTGAATTCAAGTCCGAACATTCATTCGAAATTCTGAACTTGCCGTTGCACCATCGCGATCCATTTGATCGTGCCCTTTTGGCGCAGGCGCGAGCTGAAAACTTCGTTCTGTTAACTTCCGATCTACAACTCACGAAATACAAAGATCAGGTTAAGATTAGAATGATGGAATAGATTCTACTTCCAGTACGGCGAACATAGCGGATCGCCGATGACGATGTCTTCCCAACCAACGAACCGCGACGCGCAGTAGAAACTCTCCGCCAATGTCCAACCCGAGGTGTACCGATCAAACAAGATCGTCGGCGACGCAATTGCCTGGAGCAGCGGTTCATCGCAGTAACCCTTCACTCCGGTGATCCTCCCTTTGATGAGGTCAGCGATCAGTGATTGCCCGCCCGTGGTTGGCAAAAACGTTCGCGCTGAGGTCGAGACCGCGGTTTCGCCAATTGCGCCTGGTTCAAATCTCAACATTCCGTACCCAGCGGCGTCGAACTTCGGGTCGTTGCTCCCCCAGGATGCGTAACCCGCAAGTCCGTTTTTTCGGCCTATGAATACGTCTGTGCGATCTACCAGAACCGGAACCTTTTTTGCTTCAAGTTTTTGCCCGGCGACGACGAGGTCGGCGTCCCACTCGTTGTACGCCATTTCGTTTATCATATGGGTATTCAGCTTTCCATCGACAAGTGCCGACATTGGCACTTTCTTCACATCACCAATCCCATGGCCTTCGGCAACATCTATCAGGAATTTGCCGGTTGGGCGAGCCTTCTCCGACTGAAGGGAATACGTCGAAAGCAGCTTTGCATCATCCACCGAATAGCCATCGAGGCGGGTTACAAGGTAGCCGCCAAACTTGGCGTGGGTGAATCTTTGTTTCGAATTCCAAAACCGATTTGCCCAACATTTTCCGGTGAAACCTGAATCATTCAGGACAATCGAAATGACGTCTTTGCGATCCGGGTAGTCGAGAGCAGCAATGGTGGAATCCAATGACGGCTGCGTTCCGCTGACACCAATCTTTGCTCCCGTTAGCCTAATCGGGACGCCCTTGGTCAACACAATAAAGTCAATTCTGCCTTTTTTCGCTAAATACGCTTTGAGTGGCTTCTCAATTTTCTCCTGGAACAAGGCATAGGGCATCGTTTCTTGAGCAGTTGTCAAGCCAGAATCCTGGCAATTAACCTTCAGGATGTTCGTGACTCCTCGCTTTTTCATGTAGTCTTTTGCGATTTCCACGGATGAAGGACTGGCAATATTTTCAATAACAAGTACTCGCGAGGCATTCGCGGTGATAAGGAAAAGGGACGCGATGAGCATTTAAAAATCCTACCTCGGCGTAGGACCTTCAGAAGGAAAGGAAACTAACCGTGGCAATTAAGCGTTAGAAGGAATATGCGACCACAAGGAGCATGGCTACGAATATTTGCCTTGCTCGCGCTTCTTTCGCTGGTGTTACCAGCAAGCGCGAATGTCGCGTCATGCATGGAACATGCGAAGAGCATGACTTGCTGCATGAAACAGGTTGCAACCTCGACTGAGCCCAAAGCGGCAGTAGACAAAGAGGACTGTTGCCATAAAAAAGCAAAATCAGCGAAGTCTTTGTCGAGCATTTCAGAAGGCAAAAACGAATGTCACTGCTCGATCAAATCGATTCCGGCTCAGCCGTCAGGCGAATTTAATTCTACAACCACTGGAAACTTTGATATCGCGATTCCAGTCGTCATCAACTCGTTGCCAAATTCGGGCCAAGTTGCTCGACAGACCCCGAAAATTTTCTACGGCGACTCTAGTCCGCCGGATGAACCCCACGGCACGGCGTCGTTTGGCCGCGCCCCTCCTGTTTCTGTTCTCTAACTCTTCCGGCAATTCTCTGCC
>JAYVXG010000460.1:0-4843 GCA_043785475.1 Armatimonadota bacterium | reverse complement strand
CGTGTCGGGTCATACAGTCCAGTCGAAACCCATCGCCGGAAAGGACCTGACTCGTATTTTTTGCCCTTCGTAATGCCGCTCTAACTCGGGCGATCAGTTCCTCTAGCTTAAATGGCTTGACCAGATAGTCGTCGCCTCCGGCTTCCAGGGCTCTGATGACGTCGATTGTTTGATCTTTGGCGGACAAAAAGATGACTGGAACAAGATTTCCGGTAGCCCGAATCGCCTCTACCATCGCCAGACCATTCATCACCGGCATCATGATATCAACGAGGATCAAATCGGCATCTTGGCACTGAGCCAATCCTTGCGCGCCATTGATGGCACTGAAACTTTGAAAACCGCATTCGGTTAGCGCTTGACTAAGCAACTGCACCATCTCTGGTTCGTCGTCAACAATAAGGATGCGGCGCGCTTCCATCACAAGAGTTGTTCCTGCACGAAAGATTTGAATGCAGGAACATACCTATTTTCTCCTATTTTACTTCATCATGTTTTCGAGCTCGGCCTTCATTTCCTTCGCTTCGTCATCGGGTGTTACCGGTTCAGACGCGAGGACCTTGCCCGTCATTGGGTCAATTTCGACTTCAGTAAGCTTGTGGTTCTTCACTACCACTATGCCGTACACCCAATGACCTTCGTCAAATTCAAAGATCGCCATCATGGCCTTGCCCCCCGCTTTTCCTTCCGCCATTTTCATGGCTTGTACAGGTGTAACCTTTGCGTGAGGGGTGGTCATTGGTCCGGCCTTAGAGGCTTGCTTTTCTCCTTTCTCGCCTTTTTCGCCTTGCTCACCCTTTTCTTGGGTGATCGCCAGCTTCTTTCCGCCTTGAGCAACCGCAAACGACGATAGAGTGGTGGCGGTGGAGACCATGCCGATAGTGGCAAAGGCACCGATCAGAATTTTTATTGAATTTTTCATAGAAAGTTCCGGAGACCAGGATTATGGTCAAGCCCTATTCAACTATATTTCGAATGCCGCGAATCTGTGAACACTCAAAGGGAACAGGCGTATTCCTGACGTATACCTTTGGATATTCACAGTAAACCAAGTCGTCATTTGCAGGATGATAGTAAAGTGGACATGAGATTCATACCTATTGCAATGCCAAATGTCCACATAAAGTCAGTCTTCCGCGTCGTCTTTTTTGGCGCTGGAATTTTCTGCGGAAGTTTCTTACTGGCCGAGGAGCCAACCGACTTAGTTCAACGCGCTTTTCAATCCCGAGACTCGATCAAGGCTTCGCTAAAACTTCTTGACGCCGCCAGGAAAACGTCCTCAGGTATTGGTGCCTCTCCAGCAACCCGACTCGAAGTTGGTTCGGGTACCCGCCCTGATGTCAACGGCGGAGAAGACTTGACCTTGTTTCAGCCATTTGACTTGTTTGGCAAATCTCGCGCTGCACGCGCTGGAGGACAAGCCGGCATAAGAGTCGCCGAAGCATCGTTAAGGCAAACCAAAATCGATGTTCAGTCCGAGGTCCTTGCAGCACTGTCCGCTTGGTCAAATGCCACTCGCAACCTACAGACTGCTTCTGGTCAGCTCGAACTAACCAAACAACTAGCGCGAGCCACAAAAGCAAGAGTTGATTTAAGAGCTCTGCCAGAATTGCAAATGACCCGAGTTTCCTTGGAATTGCAACGGGCGGAACAGGTGGCTATCGACCGACAAGCGTCCGTTCAATCGGCGCTGGTGAAATTGAAACAGGTGGTTGGTGACTCTGTGGGAAGCATGTCTTCGCAGTCCCTGCAATCGCTCGCAATATATTCACCAAAGCCCGACCAAAATCGACCAGAGCTTCTCCTCTTGGCGTCCCAGCGGAGCGGCTTTCTCGCTGACGAGAGGACGGCAAAGTTAGGTTCGTTGCCTGATTTTGAATTGCAGGCACGACGCAGCCCTTGGGCGACACAAGAGCAGTATGGAATTCGTTTTCAATTCATTGTTCCCCTTTGGGACCACGGCGCATCGAGAAATAAGGCTTCAGCCGCCCAAAAGCAAGCCGACGCTTCGTCGCTACAGTATTCGGATGCCGCCAAGCGAATCACCGCCGAAATGGAGTCGGCAAACATTCAGCTCGCAGCGGCCAAGAAATCGCTGATCGCCTATACAAACCTTGCCGCGGGGGTCAAAGATCTGATGGACAAGACCCAGCGGGGATTCGAACTCGGAGCCAATACATTGATCGATGTCCTTGACGCAAAGCGGGCCTACTCGGACGCAACTGAACAACTGTCAACGGCTCAACTTAACGTTGATCTGGCGATTGCGGAACTGTTGCGATCTCAAGGTCAAATTCTCGGAGAATCTCCCTGATGAAGAAATCTATACTCTGGCTTGTCATTGGTTCTGTCATCTTTATTGGATGCGGAAAAAAAGCAGATGAGGCCGAAAAGGCTCCCGAACCTGTACTCACGGTCGAAACGGCGGTCGCAACAATCCAGCCGATTCGTGAACTTCTTCCCGTCGACGGCTCCTACGTTTTGGCTGCAAGCGACTTCGTAAAACTGGCCCCGATTACTGCCGGCAAACTAGAATCGATGCTTGTCAAAGAAGGCGACAAAGTGCGAAAGGGGCAGCTTATGGCTAGAATTGACACTCGCGTTTTAGATGCCCAGAGAAGTAGTGCCGTAGCCGGATCCGCAGCGGCAAAAGCTCAAGCCAACCAAATTGAGTCATCGCTAAAGGCGGCGAGATCGGACTATGAAGCTACCGTTAAAGCCGCAGACCTGAACCTTCAGGTAGTCGTAGCCGAACAGACTTCAAATATCAAACTAGCTGAAATCGAATTGGATCGGCTCCGTGCCGGAGCGAGGCCCCAAGAGATTTCACAGGCGCAACAACCAGTAAAGCAAGCTCAGGTCAATCGGGACAAAGCTTACGCCGATGCGGAAAGAGATGAGAAACTCTTAGCCGAGGGCTACGTTTCTGGCCAGCAGGCTGACACCAGCAAAGCTGTCTATCGCGTGGCAGAATCCGCACTTGTCCAGGCCAAGGACCAGCTCCAGATCGTCAAACTAGGTGCCCGCCCGGAAGAGATCAGAGCGGCAACCGAAAAACTCAAGTCAGCTAACGAACTCGGGAAAAAGCGAATCCAAGCTGCCAGGGCGGCCGCCGACCAAGCAAAGAAGTCAAAATTGTCGCTTGACGCGAAAACCCAAGAGGCCAATGCTGCTCGCCTCAGTGCTCTCGGTAAAGGTTCCGACGCACAAGCGGCGAAGGGATTGGCCGCCAACGGAGAAATTCGGGCCCCGTTTGACGGCATCATTGTTCGTCGTTTCGTCGGCCAAGGAAGCTCGGTAGACGCTACCACATCAGTTCTAGAAATCGCCCGAAGCGGGGCCAAAGTTGAATTTGCGGGCCAAGCTTCGCCGAGAAACTCCGCCCTACTAAGCGAAGGGATGCCTGTGCTCATCGACGGCTCTGACGATACGAGCGCGACGGTGAGATCGATCGGTGTTGCCGATCCCATGTCCGGCCAGGTCCCCATTCGGATCCTCTTTTCAATTCCTCCAGCGAAGGTTTCTGCAGGCACTTTCGCCCGCGTGAACGTTCAACTTCGTCGAATTTCGCAGGCTCTTGTTGTACCCGAGGCCGCAATTATTACTCGAGAAGATAAGAAGATTGTTTTCGTCATCGTATCCGGAGTTGCCAAGATGCACGAAGTCTCGGTAGGACCGGCCGAGAACGGAAACACCTCAATTGTAAAAGGCATAAAAGCTGGCGATAAAGTGGTCCTTGTTGGGAATCATGAGCTTTCGGACGGCGCGAAAGTTGATGACGCCAAAAATGAAGACCGAAAGAAGGAAGAGAAGAAGAAGACCGGTGATAAGGATTGAAGCTATCTGATTGGGCCATTAAGAACATTCGTCCAATCATCTTCCTCGCGACAATTCTGTGCTTCGCGGGGGCTGCGATGTACACCTCATTTCCAGTTTCGATCCTTCCCGACGTAACATTCCCTCGCGTTGTTGTCGTCGCTGAAGCAGGTAGTCGACCAAACAAACTTGTCGAAATTTCGGTCACAAGACCCCTTGAAGAAGCTTTTGCCACAATTCCGAACGTCAAGCGTATTCGGAGCAAGACCAAGCAGGGATCAACGGAAATTTCGGTCGACTTCCTCGACGGCACCGACGTTATCCAAGCCGAGCAGTTGGTTAACGCAAAGGTCAACCAAGTCCGCCCTCAGCTTCCGCCCGAAACGATGACCGAAGTCGAGCGGATGAACCCAACGGTGTTTCCAGTCCTGGGGCTCACTCTCAAGTCGAAATCACTTACCCAAACCGAACTGTGGAACCTCGCCACCTACTCGATTAGGCCCCGCCTTGCCCGAGTGGATGGGGTCGCAAGAGTCGTAGTGCAAGGCGGTCGGCCGCCTGAAATCGAGGTTGCCGTTCGAACCAGCGAACTCGCTGCGGTTGGTCTATCCAACACCGATGTTGTCCAAGCAATTCAGTTAAGCAATGTCGTCCACTCGGTTGGGCGAATCGACAGAGAGTTCAAGAAGTATCAAGTTGTGCTCAATGGCGAGCGGCACTCGGCAAAAGAACTTGAAAGCATTGTCATAGGTCAGAAGAGCGGCACACCCATCAAGCTCAGCGATGTGGCCGATGTAGCCCCTTCGACCGAAGATCGGACGACGATCGTATCGGCAAACGGTCAAGAGTCGGTTCTCATTAACATCATTCGACAGCCCAGCGCCAACAGCGTTTCGATGGTTCAGGCGGTTAACCGACAACTCAAATCGTTAAAATCAAGCCTGCCCAGCGATGTTGAAATCGGGCTCTATTACGACCAGTCGGTCTTGATCAACGAGGCAGTCGGCAGTGTCCGAGATGCCGTCAT
>JAYVXG010000459.1:0-14995 GCA_043785475.1 Armatimonadota bacterium | reverse complement strand
CAGCCCACTTTGCCGAAGACCATCGGTATTTCTTGTGATGGAACGTTGAAATGGTGAGATAGTGAGAATGCCAGAACGTGCGGAAGGACTTTCGCTTGTTGAAATTCGGCTTCGCTGGGCGAGCCACGTTGTGGCTCGCCAATAAGAGTAAAATTTGCGATTGATCTCCTTAAATGTTGCGGCTGATGATAAAAACAGTAAGAATTATGTGTTTCGCATGTATGGGGCTAACAGGTTGTTCTTCAAGCACCATAACACCAGCAAGCAAAACGCTACCACATTCATACAACTTTTGTAAAATGGAGTTTGTACGGTTGCCAGGTGGAACTTTTTCAATGGGCTCTGATAAGTCAGTATTTTCAAGACCTGTACATTTGGTGACCCTTGATTCTTTCGAGATTATGGCAACTGAAGTTACTAATACTCAATACGACCTCTTTCAAAAGCGCATTCGTTCGCCCGAGTCTCAACTTGACGAAGGTCCAGTTTGTGGAGTAAAGCGAAAGGACGTTCTGAGGTTTATTGATTGGCTCTCTGCACATGATAATTTCACATATGGTTTACCAACCGAGGCCCAATGGGAATATGCAGCAAGGGGTGGGCTAGAGAATATGGATTTCCCTTGGGGGAATGATTTGAACGAAAAGTTAGCGAAATTTGAAGGTAATTCAGCCGTCGCCGTAAAGTCTTTTCCAGCCAATAATTTCGGACTTTATGACATGTGTGGAAATGTCGCTGAAATGTGTTGGGGGTATCCATTTAAATATCCCGATCATGCCGTGCAAAATCCTCGAGGCGAATTGGCCCTAGATAACTACGCTTCCCGTGGGTCTGGCATTGGACGCCCACTTTCTCCTTGGATTTGGCTACCCAACATAGAATCCGACTCTGAACAACAAATTCCAGGACTAGGCTTCCGATTAGTACGCTGGAAGGATAACAACAGTTCGAAGGATCAGCATCCGAAATGAATCTTTTGAAATTGTATAACCGCTTTGGCGTGCCATCGACAAGTCACTTGCGTGAGATGCTGTAATGACCTGTGAAGGTGTTGTGCAGGGTAGCTTCTGCCTAGGGAAAACCCTACCGAGTGGCATTAGAGACGCGAAGCGGCCAAAGCGACCGCTACGTACTTGAGAGTTGCCAGTGAGAATAGTGGTAAAAGATCCTCAAAATGGCCCAAGACAAGAAACTCGAAACGATGAAGTCTTGGAATGAGCCGGGTCAATCGCACTACCTAACGTTCTCAACCTTTCACCGCAACCCCGTAAAGCCAGGATTGTCGAAGTATCTTGGCAGTACGTTTAGTCCCCTGCAAACTGATATCTCAAGGACATCGAGCGAGACATTGTTTGCCGTCGCTGCTACGAGTTCGAATTAGATTAGAGCAAGTACGATGAATGTGTGTCTAACACGGTTAACGCCCAGCTTCGCAGACGTCGCTAACCGTGCCACCCAGAAAACTGCCCTGCCAACGCGGTGGCTCGTCGCTCCGAGAATATTCATCGAACTATTGAAGACGCACATGGCATCGTGAGAAATTAGTTGAATTTTATTGGGAGTCCTTTTGGATCAAATTGGGATTACCTTGCCGATACGATCGGTTCGGAGTCTCTATCAAGCGCTCAGACACTCTTGATTCGATTCAATCGTGTAGGAACGCGAATCCTGCAATTCCCCTAATAAAGGTACTAGGATGGGTCCAAAAGCTTTCGTGGAAGTCAATTATTAGATATTCCCAACAATCCACCCTATACTAGAATTGGCGACGGGAGTTCGCCAAAGTTCTTAGGAGTCAAAACGATGAAAACGAAACTTGTTCACTTGTCCGCTTTCCTTCTGCTTCTGGGCATCTTGTTCGGATCTGGATGCGGAGGCGGAGGTCTTAGCCTCAGCGGCCTCGGTGCCATCTTCATGACCGACGGCCTGGATAACCACGACCACGTGTGGGTCACGGTCAAAAAAGCCGTCCTGACCTCGGCGAGTGGAGACTTTACGATTTTCAACAGTCCAACCGGCAAGACCGTTGACCTGAAGACCCTCCGGGACAATTCCGGCGAACGCTATTCATTCCTCGGAACCGTTCCGAACGGAACCTACACCGGTATCAAAATCACCCTTGACAAAAACGTAACCTTGTTCAGCGCAGGCAGTACCACGGGTGCCAAGCGGGTCTTTGCAGGCAACAATGGCTCAACAGCCGAGATGGATTTGAACTTTCAATCCGGTAAACAAGTTGGACCAAATAACAATTTTGCCCTCGATTTCCATCTTGGAAGCTGGGTCGATAATGGCACGACAGTTAGCGGCTCACCGTTCCTGCAAGAGGGTCAAGGCAACGGAATTAATGACAATAATCGTCAGGAGCATGACGACAGTGTTGGTGTAATCGCGGGTCTTTCCGGCACCGCACCAGTTCAAACCTTTACAATGACCCATGATCAGGCCACGGTGACAGTTGTAACAACCGCCCAAACGGTCATTAGCAATTGCGGTACCAACGCCCCGCTAGCCCTCGCGAACGGTATTCATGTCAAGGTCAAAGGGACTTTCTCTGTCGCTCAAAATGCGATCGTAGCCGACTCGATCCACTTAAAGAGTGACGGAGATGAGGATGATCAGCCCCAAGCAGATGGTGCAGTTTCGCTCATCAATATTGCAGCGGGTACGTTCACATTGACGATTCACGATGCTGACCACTTTGTGCCAAGCGCAACAACGGTTAACGTTGTGACCGATGCCAATACAATCTTTACCTCTCAGACTGGCTCGACGGTAACCGCGAGTGTGTTTTTGACGGCATTGGTAGATGGTACGGCCCTCCAGGTCGAAGGCACTTTTGATCCTGTCACCAATACGTTGACCGCAACGCAGGTCCATTTTGAGGATGAAAATAACGACCACGGAGGAAATACTGGTGGCAACACCGGTGGAAATTCCGGCGGCAACACCACCGGCTAGGACACTACGCTCAAACCAGGAGTCGCGCGTAAGGATCGGTCATTGACCGGTCCTTACTTATAAGTGCCCCCGGTCAATGCACCGTTAGTCCGTAGCCAAGTAGGGTTCTAAGCGGTGCGTGAGATCCGCTCCGTCCACATCGCCAATTCTGGAATACAGGTGTCCGGGACGGTCCTCGGGTAGATCGCCGTGGGTAAGGACGACGCGAACCCCCTCCTCCTCAGGCCCGCTATGAGCCCCGATGACTATGACTACCGTGCCTTGATTTCGCAATACGCGGGCAATATTCCAAACTTGCTTCTCGAAGTCAACCGGAATGCCTTCGAAAAGTTTCGGGCTCAGGCAAGCTGTCCGATACCCCGCTTCACCCAAGTGTGCCTCCAACTCGGCCGCGACAATCTCAGAACCATGAAGCCATACGATTAATCCACGTCGTTTTGTAATCTCGATCTGACTCGCGTCGAAATGAGCAGAGGTGCTTGTCACCATGCCCGCACCAACGGGCACATTGATGGCGGGATCGATAAGAACGATGCTGCCCGTGGCGCGACTGTCTTTGTATGTATCCAAGAACAGTGGTCGAGAAGTCGTGACGATGACGCTGCCGATCTCATTGAGTTCCAGATTGGAAGGGTGGTCGCGCTTCAAGGTTTCTATATCCAACCTGTAGTTGACCGCTCTCACTTGCCCCGCCGCCTCACGCGTTGAGTGAGCAATTACATATGGTCGGCCAACTTGAAGTGGCTGCTCGCCCATCCAACAGATTGTCGCCTCAAATGCAAGGGTAGACGAGATCGGCTCTTCGGTGCGGACGAGCATGTCTCCCCGGCTAATGTCGATCTCATCCTCGAGAGTGAGAATTATAGGGTCACCGACCTGGGCCGATTGCAATGGTCCGTCTGCGGTTTCAATAGAACGAACCCTGGACCGATGGCCACTACGTGAAACCGACACTTCGGCGCCCACACTAATCTCACCGTCTGCAATTTGTCCCGCGAAGCCCCGAAAGTTCTGATTTGGGCGGATGACGCACTGGACGGGCAATCGAAATCGATGGCCCGGTGATTTCGTAGCGATGTGTACGGTCTCGAGGTGTTCGAGAATGGCTGGGCCATCATACCATTGCATTTTTTTGCTGCGCTCCACGACATTGTCGCCATTGAGTGCTGAGATCGGGATAAAGTCTAGCGCTTCGATTTCGAGCGTAGTAGCAAACTCTCGAAACTCCCGCTCTATCCGGCGGAAAACTTCTTCGTCATAGTCCACCAAGTCCATCTTGTTGAGGGCAACGACCACACGGGGCACGCGGAGCAGCGATGTAATTACGGCATGTCGCTTGGACTGGCTTAACAAGCCTTTTCTTGCATCAACAAGGATGATCGCGAGGTCCGCCGTGGACGCCCCGGTGACCATGTTGCGAGTGTATTGGGCGTGGCCAGGGGTATCCGCGATAATGAACCGCCGCTTCGCTGTCGAAAAGTAACGATAAGCAACATCGATGGTGATCTGTTGCTCACGCTCGGCTCGAAGGCCGTCGGTCAAAAGGGCGAGGTTAATTTCTTCTCCCTCACTAACCCGCATGATCGCCTCGTATTGGTCGTCAGGAATCGCTTTCGAGTCGAAAAGGAGGCGGCCAATCAGCGTGCTCTTGCCGTCGTCAACGCTTCCGGCAGTTGATATGCGCAGAACTTCGTGTCCCGTCGTTATGGTTCTTGGTTCACTAATGCCCATCTTTAGAAATAGCCCTGACGCTTTCGGTCTTCCATTGCGGCTTCCGACCGCTTATCGTCGCCCCTAGTGTTACGCTCGGTAACCCGGGTCAGGCCGAGTTCAATTATTACTTCTTCGATTGTCTTAGCGTAAGATTCCACGGCTCCAGTACATGTGGCGTCACCGATCGTACGGAAACGTACATCTAGTTCCTGAACGGCCTCGCCCGGTTGTACTCTTGTGTAAGGCGTGTCTGCATAAAGGACTCCTTGACGCCGTATCACCAGCCTCCGGTGGCTGAAATAAAGACTGGGTAATTCGATATTGCGGGCGGCGACGTACCGCCAAATGTCCAGCTCGGTCCAATTGCTCAAAGGAAAAACGCGGAAATGCTCGCCGGGATGCTTTCGCCCATTGTAGAGGTTCCAAAGTTCAGGGCGCTGGGCCTTGGGGTCCCATTGGCCATACCTGTCTCGGAACGAGAAGAACCGTTCTTTTGCTCGGGCTTTCTCCTCGTCCCGTCGGGCTCCTCCCATTGCAGCATCGGCACGCAATTCGGTGAGGGCTTCGAGGAGGGCCACGGTTTGCAGTCCATTGCGGCTGGGAAGCGGACCAGGTTCTTCCGTGAGACGTCCGGCGTCGATCAATTCTTGAACTTTTTTGACGACAAGCTCAGCACCGAGAGATCCAACGAACCGATCTCGATACTCCAGAGTCTCGTCCAAATTGTGCCCAGTATCCACGTGTAAGAGCTTGAAAGGCACGGGAGCCGGGGCAAACGCCCTCGCCGCCAGGTGCGCCAGAACGATGGAGTCTTTACCACCAGAAAAGAGAAGGACAGGACGCTCGAACTGCCCGAAGACTTCTCGAATCACGTAGATTGCCTCCGACTCCAGAGCGTGGAGCCCAGCATCCAAACGCGACCCAACTTGGGACTCAACCATGGTTCGCTTCCTGAATTTCGCGGATTGAATCTCTGGTTACGGCAACTTCTCGCTCTGAAGGGCAATGGTGCCAAGCAGACCGTTTTGAGCCTTTGGGCAGAGGACTGCTAGCCGGCGAAATATCCCAATCTAACGCCCCTGTCAAAAGGCAATCTCGGACATTAACGACTTCCCCGACAAGAATAGTGGACGGGGGCCGAATTTCTTGCGCCAACGATAGGATCGTCCCCAGTGTGCCTACGACCACCGTTTGATCCGGAAGGGTGCCCTTAGAAATGATCGCAACGGGGGTCTCGATAGAGCGCCCATGGAGGATCAGCTTCTCGACGATGAGTGGTAAGCGTTCCACTCCCATAAGAAATATAGCGGTCGGAATCAGGGCAGCGGCAAGCCAATGGCTCTCGGCCATCCCGCCAGGCGCACCTTCATGCCCAGCAAATACGGCGAAGGCATTGGCGACCCCCCGATGTGTGACCGGGATACCCGCATAAGCGGGTGCTGCGATCGCGGAACTAACTCCTGGCACAACAGTAAATGGAATTCCAGCTCCCACGAGAGCAAGGGCCTCTTCACCTCCACGCCCGAAGACGAATGGATCGCCCCCCTTCAATCGCACCACCGTTTTTCCCTGCCGAGCGTAATTGATCAGGAGTTCGTGAATCGCCTTTTGGCGAGGCGCGCTTGGGGCTCCCAGATCCTTTCCGACATATTCGCAGAGTGCTTCTTTGGGCGCATATTCCAACAGCGCGGGATTGACAAGTCGGTCATAAAGGACTACGTCGGCCATTCGCAGGACCTCGACAGCCCGGACAGTTATCAAGCCGACGTCACCAGGCCCGGCTCCGACGAGATATACATGCCCTCTCACGAGGCTAACCTCCACGCATCGTCCAAAAGATGTCCCATCTCTTCGTCCGCTCCAATTCGATTCCCGGATTTCATAAGCTCGGGCACTGCAGAGGCCAAAACTCGCTCCCAGAATTGTTTGCGAACGCCGTATCCGACCAAGCGTTTTTTCACGGCGGGCCGCCAAGAACCGAGAAAATCGGCTAGATCGCCCATTCCAGGTTCCATAATCTCTTCCGCAATCCGGTTGCGGATTTTTTGCGCGAGGGCCGGGCTGCATCCGGCGGAAGAGACGGCGACTTGCATTGGTCCTTGCCGCACCATGGCGGCAAAGATGAAATTGCAATTGTCGGGGTCATCCACCGAATTGGCGAGGCGATTCAGTCGGTTCCCCGCAAGATAGACCTCTCGGTTCACGGCCATATCGTCAGTTGCACCAATAACGAGGAAGGCCGGTAAAGCGTCTTCGGGAACAAATTCACGACAAATCCACTCGACTGCGCCGGCCTCGTGCCAGTCGCGAATCGAATCGAGAACCTTCGGCGCGATGACTGTCACAACCGCCCCTGCCTCGATGAGAAGTGTGATCTTCTCCACCGCAATATTGCCTCCCCCAACGACCAGACAGGGACGCCCAACAAGATGCAGATAGGCTGCGTGGTAGGTCGGGTAACTCACTCCTCCCTCGTTGTCACTGGAACGGGAACATCTACGCCCTCCGCGAATGGAACTTTCATCAGAGCAGCCAAATCTTCGTCCGTTGTACGATCGACGAATCCACTAAAGTCCTCGTCAGTCTCGCGATGCTCCAGGTAGCCCTTGACGAGGTGCTCGATGGCATGTTTAACCTGGGTAGCTGGTACTTTACGCCAGATTGGGCGCACGAACTTGGAGTCGCGGCCTAGGCGTCCGCCTAGCGAAATGTCATAACCTTCCACTTTCTCGGTTCCCTGTTTCACGATGCAGCCTTGCAGGCCAATATCGCCGATGTGATGCTGGCCGCACGAATTAGGACAGCCGTTAAGGTTGATCCGGAGGGGCTCGTCTAACTCGACCGTCTTGTCCAGGTGTTCGACGATCTCGATAAGCAAATTCTTTGTCTCCGTAAGGGCAAGGTTGCAGAACTCGCTTCCCGTGCATGCGACGGCTGCTCGGCGAATTGAGGAAACTCGATGCGGGAAACCGATAACTTTCAGCTCAGCTAGGAATTCGTCAAGCTTCGCCTCCGGAATATCCGAAAAGATCAGGTTTTGCTGGTTGGACGTGCGCAGAATGCCGTTTCCATAGGTCTCAGCTAGTCGTGCCGATTCGGCCAGTTGTTTGCCGGTCATTCGACCAGTCAGCACAACCGCACCGACCCAAAAAAGTCCTGGCTGCTTCTGGGGGTGAACGCCGATGTGGTCCCGAAAGTTTTTCAGTGGATCAAGGCCGTCAAGGGCGGGATCGGGCGACCAGTCGAGCCTCGCTCGCACCTCTTCTTCGAACTTCTCGATGCCCCAATCGGCAATCAAAAACTTGATTCGAGCCCGCTTTCGGTTCTCCCGGTAGCCATTGTCACGGTAGACCTCGGTGGCAGCTCGCAACACGTCGATCAACTTGTCGCACGGAACGAACATGTTCATCTGTTGGGCAAAATAGGGTCGCGAAGACAGACCGCCGCCCACTCGTATGTGGAAGCCGTTTTCAAATTCACCGTTCGTCAATTCACGTCGCGCGCCGGTCGCGGCGATGTCGTTGATCTCCGGCTGGGCACAGTTTTCTGGGCAACCGGAGACCGCAAGTTTGTACTTGCGTGGCAGGTCCGAAAAGTCCTTGTTGTCCAGAAAGAATTGGTGAACGGCTTCAACGTAAGGCTGAGCGTCAAAGGCTTCGTGCGGGTCAATTCCTGCGACAGGACACCCAGTTACGTTGCGCGGGATATCTCCGCAAGCACCTGAGGAGCTAATGCCTACGGCGTTTAAACGCGCGATCACATCCGGTACGTCCTCGATGGTTATCCAGTGGAACTGGAAGTTTTGGCGCGTCGTGATATCCGTTATTCCACGTGCATAGGTGTCGGTGATCTCGGCAATAGCGTATGCCTGAGCGCTGGTCACAATCCCGCCTGGAATTTTCACCCGGAGCATAAAATGCCCGACATTGGGCTTCTGCTGATACAACCCGTACCAGCGCATGCGCAGAAAATCGTCGGGATTGATGGAGGCAAATCCAGTCGTAGAGTAACGCTGGATGTCTTCCCAGACATCTAGCCCATCTTTTTCTTGCTTTATTCGTTCGGCATCATTCATGTTTATTTGATCCTTAAGTGCAGTCCGCACTCCTTTTGTTCTGGGGCTTCCCACCACCATCGTCCAGCCCGAATATCTTCACCCAGTTCGATCGCTCGGGTGCATGGAGCACATCCGATGCTCGGGAACCCTCGGTCGTGCAAGGCGTTGTAGGGTACGTCGTGACGTTTGATATAGTCCCAAACCTGAGCTTCTGCCCAGTCGGCTAGGGGATTGAGCTTCACAATGCCAGCATGACTGCCATCGATCTCAATTTTTGGCAGCGAAGCTCGGGTCACCGCTTGCTCCCGCCGAAGTCCGGTAACCCACCCGTCTCGCCCGGCTAGTGCCCTGTTCAAGGGTTCAACCTTGCGAATGTAGCAACATTCCTTTCGGTTCTCGATCGACTCGTAAAACGAGTTCGGACCTTTCGCATTAAGTAGCTGCTCAACGGTCTGAGTGTTTGGAAAATAGGTCTCGAACTCGATCCCGTATTGTGACCGAAAGCGATCCATGACATCGTAGGTTTCCTGATGCAATCGCCCTGAATCCAATACAAAGGGCACGATGCCCAGTTGGTGTCGAGCTACGATATCAACAAGGGCAACGTCTTCGGCGCCGAAACTGCAAGCCAAGCGCAAGCGATTCGCAAAACGCTCAACGGCCCACGCAAGGAGTTTCTCCGGTGCTTCCCCGGCGAATCTTGCGTTCAGGTCCTCGATCTCATTAACTTCCAGTAAGGCGCTCATATCGATTTTCAAAAAAGGTCGTCAATGGACAAGTAGCGCTCACCCGTATCGTAATTGAACGTCATCACCACGCTACCATCTGGGATTTCGGGCAATTTCTGCTGCACCGCCGCAAGGGCCGCGCCAGTGGAGATACCGACCAGAAGCCCCTCCTCCGCTGCAGCGCGGCGCGTAAATTCAAATGCGTCCACCTCGTCGATCGTAATAATCCCGTCCAGAACATCCGTGTGCAGATTCTTGGGAATGAACCCAGCCCCGAGGCCCTGAAGGCGGTGAGGACTGGGTGGTCCGCCAGAAATAACCGCCGATTTAAGCGGCTCTACGGCATACACCTTCAGGTTCGGATAACGGGTCTTCAGAACTTCGCCCACTCCCGTAATATGCCCGCCTGTGCCCACGCCGGTGATAAGATAGTCAAGCCTGTCGGGAAAGTCGGCAAAAATCTCTTCCGCCGTCGTACGTTTATGAACATCGATATTAGCCTCGTTATCAAAATGACCGGGAATCCAGGCGTTGGGTAATGAAGCGGCGAGTTCGTTGGCTCGGTTAATCGCACCGCTCATGCCTTGCTCGCGGGGTGTCAGTTCAAACTTGGCCCCATAAGCGGACATCAACTTTCGACGCTCAACTGACATTGACTCTGGCATTACCAGGATCAGTTCGTAGCCCTTGACCGCAGCGACCATCGCCAGTCCTACGCCCGTGTTGCCGGAAGTGGGCTCGACGAGAACGCAACCCGGCCTTAAAATTCCCCTCTGCTCCGCGTCCTCGATCATTGAGAGGGCGATTCGGTCCTTGATGCTGCCTCCAGGATTATTCCGTTCAAGCTTGATCCAAACCTCGACGTCGCGGTCATAGAGGCGGTTGATTCGAAGGTGTGGCGTGTTGCCAATAAGGTTAAGTACAGATTTGCTTTTCAATGTTTTAAGCTCCAGTTTTATATGTTGAAATCCAATAGTTCGTAGGTTGTTTGATCATTAGATCGGCGGACAGTGTTGCGATGTGTCACCACCGAATTTGGAGGAATGCTCTCCGTAATCCAGCAGTTGCCACCGATTATTGAGTTGGCTCCTATGCGAGTGTTGCCACCCAAAATTGTCGCATGTGCGTAGATAACCACTTCATCCTCGATATCGGGATGGCGCTTTGTGTTTGCGAGACGCTTGTGTACATAGTGCGCGCCGAGGGTCACACCCTGATAGATTTTCACTCGATCCCCAATGACAGAAGTCTCGCCGATCACGACACCCGTGCCATGGTCGAGGAAGAAAGATCGTCCGATGGACGCGCCCGGGTGGATATCGACACCGCTTTGACGATGCGCATGCTCACCTAAAAGTCGAGGCAGTATCGGCACTTTCAGTTTGTAAAGCGTGTGCGCGATTCGGTGAGTGGCGATGGCGTAAAATCCGGGATAAGCGAGGATGATTTCATCAATACTCTCCGCTGCCGGATCATTTTGATAGAAGGCAGCGGCATCTTCCAACAACAAATCGTACACTGCTGGCAAAGCATCTAAGAACATTTCATCAACGCCCAAAATAACTTCGGGATTCGTCTCGCTCAGATCCTTTAGAGCCTCATTGAGCTGCGATTTGAGCTGTTCATAGCGATCTTCGATGCTGACACCGTCCTGGGCGAAATGGGGAAACAAGAGAGCCATGGAAGCTGCGACGAAACGGTTGGACCACGCGCGAAGATCAGACTGGTAGGCGTATTGAGAATGCGCAGAAGCCAGTCGTGTCGTAAATATTTGTTCAACGTTTTCAGACATGGTTCATTGTGCCAACTCCAAACCTTTTTCGCGGTTAAGTTCAATGTAGTGCCGCCAATTTTCGGGAACTTCGGTATCAATGAGAATGGCATTTACGGGGCATTCTGATTCACAGAGCCCACAGTCGATGCATTCATCCGGGTTGATGTAGACCATGTCTTCTCCCTCGTAGATGCAATCCACGGGGCAGACGTTGATGCAAGATTTATCTTTGACGCCGATGCACGGCTCTAAAACGATATATGGCAAATGAGTCCTCCAGTTCGACGGGACGGGGCTGCAACGGTGAAGCCAATTGAGTGACGAGCGATAGAAAAAAGGTCGAGATGCCTACAGCGATGTCTCTGTAGGGTTAGTCGGTTGGCGTAACGCCCATGGATCGGCCGCAACAATGCGACCCCCGAGTCAAAATATTGGTGAATTAAGTATATGTCGGGTTTGAAACCGGCTGCCAAAAATGTATTGCGCACACAATGAATGTTCGCCAATATTGGAGAGTGCACAAATAATCGTAGGATGACTGGGCTCATGCCGTACTAAACCCCCACCGTCGTCGGACGGAAGTCTCTAGCGGTCCGATAAACAGATACTCGGTGCCTAATCCAAGAGCCATGATCACAATCATCACCGCAAGAACTTGGCTCATATCTGCCAATTCGCGTCCCATCATCAAAATGTGACCCAACCCTAGGCTTACGAAGAGTAACTCACCGCTCATCAAAGCCCGCCAAGCATAGGACCATCCGAGTTTAGCGGCGGTCAAAATTGCCGGTTGCGAGGCGGGAATTAGCACTTCTATGTAGGTTCGGAATGGCGATGTTCCCATTGTCTGAGCGGCCCGCAAGTACGTCGGAGGCAGGTTGCGGACGCCGTCTTTCACCGCCGACGCGATTGAAACCGAGGACCCCATCACAATTACAAAAATGATTGCCCGATCGTTGAGGCCGAACCAGAGAAGGGCGAGAGGGAGCCAGCAGATACTGGGCAAAGTCTGAAATGCCCTGGTAACAGAGCCAATTGTGTCGTCGACCCATTCGATACGGGCAAGCAGGACCCCAAGCGGAAGCCCAATCGCCATCGAGATGCCGTATCCGATAAAAACACGCCGCAAGCTTACGATTGTTGCGTTGAGTAGTGTGCCATCTCGAACTAAGCCCAAAAGTGTTTCCGCGACTTTAGACGGCGGCGGAAATAGCGTTGGCTCCCATATTTGTCGCTGGGCAACGAAGGCCCAAACCCCGATCATAAACACGAAAAACAGGATAATGCGGGCCGGTTTCAAATGTACATCGCCTCCTCCACATCATCAATTCCGACCCCGTACTTCATCTCCGTCGAAATGCGCTTGGCGAGCCGAGCAACGTCAGCATCATCGGCCTGCCGGGGCGGCAGGATACGAACGTCAAAAACTGACTGTATCCGTCCTGGGCGGGGCGTCATGAGCACGACTCTGTTACCCAAAATGACCGCCTCGCGAACGTTGTGGGTCACGAAAATGACGGTTGTTGTGTACCTGCGCCACAACTCTTGCATCTGATCATAAAGGTCTTGCCTGGTAAGGGCGTCCAGCGCCGAAAACGGCTCGTCCATCAAAACAACCTTGGGATTCGTAACTAAAGCACGGGCAATTGCGACTCGTTGGCGCATGCCCCCAGAAAGCTCGTGTATGTTCCGATCCTGGAAATTTGCTAGGCCGACATTTTCGAGAAATTCATTAGCCCGAACGCTTCGTTCCTTCTCCGGAATTCCCAGTTGTTTCAGGCCAAATTCGACATTCTTACGAACGGTAAGCCAGGGAAATAAAGCGCCATCCTGAAAGACAACGGCTCTATCCGGTCCAGGTCCTTCAATTGGATTCCCGTCGACGGTAATCGTGCCAGAATCTGCCTTTTCGAGACCGGCGACGATGTTGAGAAGTGTCGACTTGCCGCATCCCGACGGACCAACAAGCATAACAATTTCGCCTGGATTGACGTCAAATGTGATATCAGAAAGTGCATGAACACTCTGTCCATGGTTACCATAGATCTTTTGGATTCCCTGGATCGACAACCGAGAACTCATCGCTGACGATTCTCCCGGGCTCGTTTCAATCGATGCGAATCGAACAGTCCAACCAGGCTGAGATCACTCGGTTTCTGATAGCCGGCGTTTATGGCCGCCTTGGCAAAAATCTCGATGCTCGCCTGATTGGGGTCATCGCTGAACGAGACATGGGACCATGCCTCATCGAGGACATCCTTCGCTAGCGCTTTGCCAGTAAGCTTCTTGATCTCAGAATTAGCGGCGCTTTTGGCCCTTATCTCGTAATTCTTAATCCATTCCAGTGTGTCTAGGTGAGCCCGAAGAAACTTCTGGACTACCTCGGGCAGAGCATTTGCGTAATCTGTACGAACGACTAGGACTGCCGAGCTGAACTTTCTATCCGGCCAAAGATCTCGCTCGTCGACGACCGTTTGGGCCCCGGTGTCCTTCTTTATCCGCGCCGCCCACGGCTCGGGCACCCATGCTGCGTCGATTTGCTTACCCAGGAAAAGCGCGAGGATATCGGGATTCTTGACCGGGATGATCTCGACTGTTCCGCCCCGCTCCTTGCTACGAAGACCGTTTTTGCTTAAGAAGAAACGGCACGAGACGTCCTGCGTTCCCCCGAGCTGAGGCACTGCAACCCGCTTTCCGTCCAGATCTCGAATGCCGGTGATGGCGACATCTGCTCGGCGAATGAGAGACGCCCCTCCGAGACAAACGCCAGAAATGATTCTCAGCGCCTTTCCGTTCGACTTGATGTAAGCGTTGATAGCCGGACTGGGGCCGACGAAGCAGAAATCAATCTCTTTGGCAAGCAGTGCTTCCATCGCCTCAGGACCGGCATTTACGACTTTCGGCTCAATCTGATAGCCGTCCAAATCGCGCTGCCAAATTCCGCTTGAGAGCCCGACAAGGGCTGGTACATGAGTCAAATTGGGAAAATAGCCAACTCGGATGTTCTTTGGCCCCGAGGCAACAGCTGCTTGATTTGGGCCAAAGAAGATCACTCCGATCGGAATGACGATGGAGAGTAACACCCGTAATCCAAAATGTCTCCTCTTTCTCATGTCGATTCAGTCAAATACCCAAGTTACTCTACGGACTATTAGACTATACACACTTTGAAGGCAACTTTGTCGCAATGTTGCCCAAAACCTAATAAAAATAGGAAAAGTGCCTGCGGATTTAAATTATGTAATTCAGAACCTTGGCGCACCCTTCATCGGCGATGCGCTGTCGATCACGCAGGTCAGCAAAGGTTGTTTCGTTAAAAATCTGCATCATTGCATCCATCCCTTCGACAAAAGCGTCTCGGAGAGAGCAGGCGGAAGGATTCGGGCAGCCACAATCGTTGCAGTTGTTCGTTGCTTTACAGCTCAGGTCAACGATAGCTCCGTCCATCGCGGTTAAAACTTGTCCAAGCGTTATCTCTTCAGGAGGGCGGGCTAGCGAGTAACCCCCGCCAGGTCCTTTTCGACTTGTTAGGCACCCAGCCAGCTTGAGGTCGAGCAGGATCTGCTGGAGATATTTTAGCGGCACGTTCTGTCGATCGGCAATGTCTTGGATCAATAATGGTCCGCTCGGATACTGAAGGCTGAGATCCAAGAGCGCCCTGGTGGCATAGCGGGCGCGATTCGACAGCATGTCTGGATTTTACCTGCAGGTGTCTCAGCTGCTAGATTCCCGTGGCATCCATTCAGGAACGAACTCCACTTC
>JAYVXG010000458.1:0-4865 GCA_043785475.1 Armatimonadota bacterium | reverse complement strand
CACCCCCGCAATGTGGGAAAGAAAGTTCGCGAACGAACATAATGAACAGGAGGCAATCCTCACATACTAATGGATCGTCAAACGGGGACTAGCCATGTAAGGAGGTCGTCTGCCACAAGATTTGTAATGGTTGATGTTGCACCACCATTTATATATCCAAAGCCGGTGAACGTGGTTACGTTTGAATAACTTGCATTTTCCTGAAGACCAAGGCCCGTAGTTGCCTTAACCCCGAGTTGGCCTTCCCACGACTTAGTCAACGAGGCACTGAAATCTTGTCCGAACGAATTGGCCGCCACAGCAGCCACGAATGAAATGATAATAATTTTCTTCAATTTGCCCTCCAAAGAGCGAATCAGTTGCCCAACCGAATCGCAAAATAGACTTCTAAATTATAATGAAAATCTAACAACCTGTGTAAGGTTTTGAGAAAACTAGCAAATATACCGGAGACTCTTCTAGGCTCGAATGATTGCCAAAAGCTCGGCCGTTTTCGCCTTCATGAGGTCATGATCGCCCCGGGTCTCAACGTTCAACCGAATAACCGGCTCGGTATTTGAGCCTCGTAGATTAAACCGCCAATTGGGGTATTCAATCGAAAGACCGTCGATGCGATCGATGGTGCCCCCCTGGGAATAAAGTCCTTCTACCCGCTGCAAAACGGTTGGAACGTCGGTTACCGTTGAATTGACTTCGCCCGAGCACGGATAATTGGTGACCATTTCTTTGACGAGATCGCCGAGGGACCGTCCGGTTTCGGACACCAGCTTGGCGATGAGGAGGAACGGGATCATTCCACTATCGCAATACCAATGCTGTTTGAAGTAGTGGTGAGCGCTCATTTCACCGCCGTAAGTTGCGTCTTCAGCTCGCATCTTTTCTTTAATAAACGCGTGTCCACTTTTACAGATGACTGCTTTGCCACCGAGTTTCTTGACGATGTCGAGGGTATTCCATGTAAGCCTCGGATCGTAAACGATGGTGTGGTTCGGGTCGTTTTTGAGGATCGACTGGGCAAGGAGTCCGACGATGTAGTACCCCTCGATGAAGTCACCATGCTCGTCGAAGAAGAAGCAGCGGTCGTAGTCGCCGTCCCAGGCCACGCCAAAATCGAAGCTTTCGCGGTGCATGAGGGCGACGGTTTCGGCTCGGGATTCTTCGAGGATGGGGTTTGGGACGCCGTTCGGAAAGTTGCCGTCCGGTTCGAATAGTCGTCGAGTTACTTCGAGCGGTAAGTGGGGCAACAGCTTTTCGAGGGCGACCCCAGCGGCTCCGTTTCCGACATCACATAGAACTTTCAGCGGTTTCAGATCGTTTGGAGAAACGATGGCGAGAAGGTGCGTTATGAAGTCTTCATAGACGTCTTGGTCTACGCGAGTACCCTTCCCGGTCTTTTCCCATTGCTTTTCGAATGCCCTTCGCTCCATTTCATTGAGACCAGTGTCGCTGGAGACCGGTCGGCTCTCTTGGCGGACCATTTTGAGGCCGTTATATTGGGGGGGGTTGTGGCTTGCGGTGATCATACACCCGCCGTCATAACCATAAAATGCAGTGGCGAAGTACACCATTTCGGTGCCGACCATACCGAGGTGAACAACATCGACTCCGGCATCATTAAGCCCCCGAGCGAACGCGTCGTAGAGCGCGGGGCCGGAAAGGCGGATGTCGTATCCAATGCAGACTTTCTTTGGGCTAAGCTCGTCGGCGTAGGCGCGACCCACGCTGTAGGCGAGTTCTGGATTCAGTTCGGTAGGAACTACTCCTCGAACGTCATATGCTTTGAACGCAGGAAAATACTTGCCCATGAATACAGTAAGTTTAGCACTTTGGTCAGGGCAGAGGGCTGAAGGCGCAGGGGAATTAATTCTTGCGGCGTCTAATGAAAAAAGCCAGTCCGGCACCAATAGTAATGAAGGCAGTCGGCTCTGGGACGCCGTCAGCAGGGTGGTTTAGGAGCCACATGCTTGCGTTCATGATGAGCTGCTTATCGCTAGTGCTGTCCCAGCCGTTGAAAAGGGTGTCGCCAGGGTCGCCGGTACCGTCATCAAACGGAGAGCTGTCACCTGCGGCGGCGATTCGGCCAAATCCATAGGTTGAGGTCGCAAACATCACGCTTGAGGAACTTTGGGCCGAAGAACTCCAGACGTCGGCGGTGACTTTGGCGTTTGCGGTCGGGTTGATAGTCATGGTGCAACCAGACGAGTAAGAGAAGTTGGTTACGGTTCCGAAGCTGCCATGAGTTCGCAAATTTGAGGTGGCGGTATCCGCGAAAGGAGCTGGAGGGGTCACATTGTCGGAGTTGAAGGTGAATCCAAAGGGATTTGACTGGATGCCATTGTTCGTCAATAGATCGTTCCAGACCTGCAACGAGTCTTTTCCGTCGTTATTTCGGTCCGAACTTGTATGGTCGGCGATCATAAAAAGACTGCCCCCGTCCTTGACGTAAGTAAGGATCGCCTTTTTCTCGGCGGCCGTAAACAGGATATTCGGCTCGCATACCACGTACATCTTGTAGTGGCTGAGGTCTTGCAGATTGCTTGCGTCACCGTAAGTGATTCGTTGGTTGTACGAAAGAGACTCGGGCTTATAGCCGGCCTTGACCAAACTGATTCCCCAAGCTGAGAGCGCCCCGGTCCAAGTCGATTCGGGTGATGAGTTGGTGATGCTTCCGTATCCCGGAGTCGGAAATCGTTGTGGATTCGACTCGGTTCCTCCCCCGATCTGACCCGAGCCCATAGCCGCGGTACTGACTCCGAGGTTGTGGAGGTCTGCGTCGATGACCCAGTCTGCGTTGCCCGCCATCTCGGCTTTCGTCGCGTCGAAAAGAACCTGGGCGCTTGAAGTTGCTGCGACGAAAAGGCAACCGATGGAAAGAAAAAGTACTCGCATGGAGGGACAAGTAATTCTACTTTGAATTTTGGGTGGCTTGTGTTAAAAGTAGACTAGCTGTGTGATTGCAAAGCTTGTTGGCGCGCATATGCCGATTAAGAACGGACTGGGTGGCGCCGTTCGCCAAGGGAAGAGGATCGGGTGCACCGCCATCCAGGTTTTTACCAAGAGCCCTCAACTTTGGAAGTCAAAGCCGATCTCGGACGAGATGGTGGCCGACTATAAATTGGCTTGCTCGGAGACCGGAATTTCATCGGTCATGTGCCACGACTCTTATTTGATTAACCTTTCGGCGGCTGGCGAGGAACTTCGCGAGAAGTCGATTGCGGGTTTGACCGACGAGATGAATCGATGCGCACAGTACGGGATCACAATGCTGAATTCGCACATTGGTGCGCACGTGGGACAAGGGTACGACGAAGGAGTTCGGTTGGCGGTTGCGGGTGCAAAACGGGCGTTGGCGGACTCTGATCCTTCGGTTTTGCTGGTCATGGAAACGACGGCGGCGACAGGAACCTCGCTGGGCGGAACTTTTGAAATCTTGCGAGAAGTTTTGGATGGACTTCATGGTGACAAAAGGGTTGCCGTTTGCGTGGACACGTGCCATATCTTTGCCGCCGGGTACGACATCCGCACCGCAGAAGCATTTAACGAAACCTTTGCAAAGTTTGACGAGGTTGTGGGCTTCGATCGGTTAGTCGGAGTGCACTGCAACGATTCGATTGGTGCCTTTGGTAGCAAAAAGGATCGCCACGCCCAACTTGGCAGTGGCGAGATCGGCGAAGAGGCGTTTCGATTACTCGTCAACGATCCAAGGTTTGAGAAAATTCCAATTTTGCTCGAGACCCCGATGGAGAATGAAGGCCACGAGCGGGACTTGGCCAAGTTGAAGACCTTTTAAAGAGGAGATCAGGAAAGACGAAACAGTTCATGGATTTGTTGAGAAAGCTAATGGGGGAGGGAGTTCCGGAATGGGCGCAGCCGATGAATCTTAAATTATTTCGGCAATTCCAGGCGCAAGTTGAAACCTGCTTTAACAAGCGAATAATCAAGATCAATTATGATTGGAATGAGGGGTCAGCTGACCTACCAACTATTTCACACAAGCTTTTCTTTAACAACCTTCTGGTTTATTGGCGAGAAGCTGAACTCGACGAAAAACAGGCTGTTATTGAACGATTTGCGGTTGGAATGATCGATGGACATCTAATTCCACGAATGAAACTGGTGAATGATCTTGATAACTTGATGATTCGGGTTTATGATTTCGAATACTATGCCGTGGACTGTTTAGTTGCCCAACCCGTAGGTCAGTTTTTACTGCCGAGCCTCGTGATTGACGGTCCGTTAGCTATCAGAACCGTGATGATGAATGAGGTGGAGGAATCCGGCATAAGTGTTAGCGAGTTATTCCAAATCGCCAAAGACAACCTGCTGATCAAAGCCAAAGCGGAAGCAACTAGAAGATCAGGACCTTTAGGCGAGTTGACGACCGTCATCGCAGAAGCCTATGGAGCTTCCTACATTATGAGGCTCGAGAAGAACTGCGAAGCTTCAGAGACCTATTGGGTGATGACTCCGAATAAGCATGTCCTTCAAGTGCTCAGGCCCATCAAGCGCGATGAAGAAACTCTGGGTAAATTCCTTGAAATCGGGGAAAGGTTCCAATCAGATGTCCTCAACGACAATATCCATCCATTCGTGCTGGAATATAAGAATGGAGTCTTTCGTGATTTGTGCAAGATTGGTGATGGGCGAATCGAAATCGCTTGAGGAAGAGAATTGTTCAAACTTAAGAGCACCAGATGAAACTTCCCAAACAATTCCTCGGAGAAGGGCCACCGATGTGGGCCATGCCCATTGGTCGACAAGAGTTTACGCAATTCAAATCTCAGGTGAAAGCCATGTTGGAGCAGCACGGTTTAGAAGGTCAAATTGATTGGGATAAGGGTGGAATTCTCCTTGCCGGGAGTCCG
>JAYVXG010000457.1:0-4868 GCA_043785475.1 Armatimonadota bacterium | reverse complement strand
AGTCGTAGCAAGTTGTAATTCCTTTTCCCGCCCAATCTCCAAAATTCGTACCGCCAAACAGCATGTAGTAATTGAGCGATGTCAACCCGTTTTGGATTGCATACAGGGTCAGCGAGCTAATTTGGGTTCCACTGATACCGTCCTGCTCTTCTGAGGCAAGACCACCGACTTCGCCGAACCAGCCACCCTGAAGCTCGGTGACCATTTTTGGCGCCCATGGCTGAGCGTTGTGTTGATCTCGTAAGGCATCCGCGACTTGCTGGATGTCCCAGCGGCAATAAATGTTCGGTGTATCGAACGCCTGTTGGAGGTTTGAGTCGCCCTTTGGATTGCGGATAACGTCGGTCCAGCAACCAAAATACGGAATTTCGATACCGCCCTCGTTGGCATATTTCATCAGCGATGTTACTTGCCCACGCCTGGCTGCTTCATTCACGCCGACTTCGCCGTATTCGTTTTCGAGTTGAAACAGAATCATGCCTTTTTCGCCAGGTTTCTTTTTGGTGAGCTGGTGAGACACCACGACTTTGGTCACCGCTTTATACCAATGGCGGCACCAATCTAAGTAAGTCGGGTCGTCGCTTCGGAACCAAAGTGATTGTTTGGTTTTCTCAGGTTTGAATGCGAGCAGCCAGTTTGGGTATCCGCCCGTTGCCCATTCAGCACAAATGTATGGCCCTGGACGCACGATTGTATACAGCCCAAACTCCTTCTCGGCCATCGTCATCCATTCGTCGAGTTCACTCAGGTTTATCTGAGAAAAGTCGTTGAGGTCCCTTGGCTTATTGACTTCGCTGTAGTTCCACGGCGCGTACGTCTCAACCGCGTTGAACCCTGCCGCCCTAATCGCCTTAAATCGCTCTCGCCACAAATCTTTAGGACATCGGAAGTAGTGGAATGCTCCGCTAAACAGGAATGTGTCCTTACCTTCAATCGTGAAGCAATGACCGTCATACCGGATCCGGTCAGGATGGCTAAACTTTGGGCCAGTCGCAGTCTGACCGGATACGACAAGGGCGAGAAGAGAACTGAGGAACACGAAAGAATCTTACTCTGAATTCAATATTCAGACCTATTTTTTGGCGTTCAGAGCGAACGCTTCGTCAGATTTTAGAGTAGGGTGAGTTATGAATCGACCGTCAAAAGCCGACATCAAGGCTGCACTCGATAAGATGAAAGGAACTACGCCTGCTTCTTCCGGAAGCGCCGAGCCAACCGTTGGCAAACTTGCGCCTAAAAAGTCCAGCCAGCGAATAAGAAAGCAAGGAGTATAGATAAGTCATGGGAGATAAGAAACCAAAAAAGAATTCGTCCGGAAGCGGCGACGCATACAAAGCTAAGCAAGCCAAGTCCACCGCAAATCGCCCACCTGAGGCTCCGAAAGGAGACGGCAAGAAAAAGTAGTATTGCGTCCTTCCGATCAAGGTTCTTGGTCGGAACGGCACGCGTTTTCGATCTGCTTCCAACGTTCTTCGCTCAAAATCAATTTGGTCGCATGCAGTCCATTGCTTGACTTAAGTCTGGATCGGATGCTCAATAATGCTTTGTAGGTGGCCGTACACTGAGGGCAATTTTTGAGGTGGCTTTCTGCGTACCATTTCAGCAATCCAAGCGGGCGACCTTCCGCCATTCTCGTCAGGGCACGGCGCATCCAAGGGCATGGTCTAACGGCTTCAGACATTTCTAAGTTCCTCCAGTTCCTGGGTGGCAAGAATTCCTGCCATTTTGAGACGCGCGCGGGCAATGCGTGACCTGACGGTGCCAATCGGGACTCCCAATATTTTTGCGGTTTCGCTGTATTCCAATTCGTTAATGTCGATTAACGTGATGCACAGCCTTTGATCTTGGCTCAACGCTGTCATAGCCTCCTCAATCCCCGGACTCAGCGATTCGCCATAAAAGTCGCTATTTGGGGAGGAAAATGATTCGCTAAGATCTTCAAAGTTTGGCACGGATACGAAGTGACGATTTCGACGACATTCCTTCAAATATGCGTTGGTCAGAATTCTTAGAATCCAAGGTCGAAAATTGGCAACATCGCTAAATCGATCAGAAATATAAACTTTGTAGGCACTAACTATTGCCTCCTGAACAAACTCTTCCGCTTGGTCTCGGTTCCTGTTGCATAAACGAAGTGCGACTCGCAAAAGAACATTTTCGTTTTCGCGGACGAGGCAAAGGAACAGCTCATTGCTATGAACTGTGGGTTCTGCTTGATTGGGATCTGCTACCGCTGGCTGCCAGCGTCTGCCCGTCACCATGATGGCCACACGTCTAGAGTCCCTAAATCGTCCGAAAAGTTCCATCTTTACTTCACGATAGATTAAGAGTACCGCGAATGGAACTTTCCGGGGCCTACCGGGATTCAAGGGTCGTTCCCGGAAAATTGGGAACTCTAGCGAGGAAATATGAATTTACCAAATCGAATTTTTGCCCTTTCAGCTTTTGTGGTTTTGGGCAGCAATGCTTTCGCAAACGGCTTTACCTTTCGGGTTGTGGCCCAAAATCTCAACAAGCCGATGGGTATCGCAGTAAGCGGTCACGGCGACGGCAAGACCATCTTTTTCACCCAAGTTCCAACTCCAGGAGTGAGCGGTGCTAACGGGGGAACAAATTCCGTAAATGTACTCAGCTTTGAGGACGGGCAAGTCCGGACGATCCACATGGGTGAGCCCGAGCCAGTCAATATCGCTGTCCGTCGAGGCGAATTGTATTGGACCTGCCGGACCGCTGGCGTCATTCTAAAACGGGATCGATCGGGCAACATCGCCCCAATTCTGACTGGATTGCAAAAGCCAACAGGAGTGTTCGTAGACCTTTACGACCAGGTCTATTTGACCCAACTCCCAACCCCTGGTGTTAATGGTGTCCACGGGGGAATGAACACGGTGGATGTTTATACCAACAATTCAATTTTTAACCTCACCCGAGGCGAGCCCGAACCAACGGACATCGTTGTGGGCTCGGACGGCACCGCGTATTGGACCTGTCACACCGCAGGCGTGGTTCTTCAACGGACTCGGCTTGGCGTGGTCTCGTTAGTCGCGGGTGGACTTCATGCTCCGACTGGAATCGCCCTTAATGATCGATGCGACAAGCTGTACTGGACCGAAGTACCAACTCCTGGCGTTTCTGGTGCTAATGGCGGAACCAATATGGTCAAGGGACTTGACCTGAACACCAACACGACAACGGTGGTACACAGCGGTGACCCTCAACCGACCGACGTGACCGTGTCTCGGGACGGCAGGATCTATTGGACTTGCACCAGCGCAGGCGTTATTGTAGAAGCGACCCCGAACTGAGGCCGATAAGGAAAAGCTCGTTCAATCGGGCTTTTCCTGCCTTTGTGTCTTGGTTTTGGCGGCGAGTATCTACGCACCTGATTAATTCCGTTTCACAAATAGTGAGTCAATTCAGGTCTAAGCGTTCCGTTAAAAGAGTGGACTCGCTACAATAAACTTGCATGGTGGACCGAGAGGCATTTCGAGAGGTGTTGGAATTGCTACCACCTTTGTCCATACTGGACTGTGATGCAGACATTGAAACTCAGACCCGGGCGGTTTTGACGCTACTCCTTCAACAAAGGCTTGCACTTCCGGTGGGCCCAGCGGTAACTGTCGATCCTTTGACCTGCCCAAATTGCAACGTTTGCGTCTCTTCGATCCGCAGTCCATACTGCTCCGATGAGTGCCGTGAAATGGCTGCATTCGTCAGGCAATTTCGGAGCGCAGTTGTTGAAAACAAATTCCAAGATCCAGAAAAGCAAGCCGCCCTTGGGCAAAAACTGTGGCACGTTCTGGGCGGCGGCTATCCTCGTCGAAAGGTCCTCGTGCCCGACCGAGTAAGATTCAAAGTGATCGAGCGAGAAGGGAACAAGTGCCAGCAATGCGGGGCGAAGGCAACGACGATCGACCACTCGGGCAGTGGCTGAAACCGGACGATTAATTTGCGCGCAGTGTGCGCGCTTTGCAATAGAACGAAGTCGTACTCGGATGTTCAGTTTCGGGGGAGTCCGGCGTTTTTGAGTCGGTTAAGCGAGTTTGTGGCTCGGGTTTGGGCGGAAGATGCGATTCGAGTCTGTGATGATCCGGTGAATTGGGATTGGCGAGCCTATGTGAAGCTTCGAAACGAAAATTCGTGATTCGATGTATATTGAGTTATGACCACCGATCCGGTCACGTTGAAACGGGATAAGAAGGAATTTTGGCGAGAGTTTCGGCAAGATTTGATGAGTCCATTGGCGGTTATTTGCGTGGCAGTGACACTGCTTCAAATCTTGTGGATTCCGCCGGCGACTTACTTTTTTCTTTGGACTTATCGGATGGTGCCGTCTGGGTTAGTTCCTGCGGTCGTAGCTTTTTTCCTTTTGGGAGTTGGGCTTTAGTCGATTGGAAATGTCTTCTTTTCGGTATTTCGGTGGAGTAAAAAACTACAGCCATTTCGAAAAGCCGCCCGGGCCGGTGATCAACAGGCAATTCGAGAAATGATTGCGCTGAGAAAGTTCAAGCCTAGTGTGAGACAAGTCTTCGTATTTCACATTTGTATAACGTTTTCGATTGCTCCGTTTGTGGCGCTGATCATTATGAGCGGTGATGAGGGTGGACTCAGCCCCGTGCGAGACCATGGCAAAGTGCGCGCTTCGACTCGAACTGAGGACCTCGAGCAACACTTAATTGGGATGCAAAGGCGCGGAATTTTTCGGCCATTTGGCGACTAGCAAAATTAATTTGCCCCAGCGAAAGTAATCGAGGAAGATTCGAACGGCCATATTTGCACTTCATTTTCGAGTGTCGACTCTTTCCGAATTTCCGTGATCCAATCACGAAGCAATTCACAATCTTGACAGCTTGTCTCGCGGTCTTGGT
>JAYVXG010000456.1:0-4893 GCA_043785475.1 Armatimonadota bacterium | reverse complement strand
TTGACTCCTACGGACCGCACGGAATGACCCTTCACTTCCACGCCAAGATGGGTAAAGCAACCGAAGTCCACGACTATCTCCAATCGATCAAAAAGATTGACTAGTCAGGAGTCTGGAGCCACGCTGAACCAGTTTACCGCTGCGTTGGCAATTACCACCCCCATGCCGTAATACTGTCCGACAGGCTCGCCTGTGCATTCGACGGCGCTATTCTTGATTAGTAGAATAGGTTTCATATGCGGATGTCCGATCTTGATGTGGCCTGGATTGTGGAAAGCGCCCACGAAATTGTGCGCTAGCAGTTCCCACAGTTTGCCGACCAAATCCCGACTGTTCTCGGGCGAGGGTGGGACAACGTCTACATCCTCTATCCCCATTCCACCGTGTTTCGTCTGCCAACGCGCCAAATGGGCGGCGACATCATGGCAATTGAATGTGCGGTATTGCCTAAAATTGCTCCCTTTATGAACTCCCGAGTCCCCAATTTCCAATTCTTTGGGCAACCAAAGTCGACTACCAATGGCAATTTGTCGGCTATCCACTCTTAGAGGGAACCACAAGTGAAAACTTGACTTGGAACTCCGCAGAAAGGATGAAAGCTGCGACTGACCTCGGACGGTTTCTGAACGACCTCCACCAGAGTCCCATCACACCGGAACTGCAAGCGGTCCTCCCTCCCGACCTCATTGATCGGACGAGAAAGGTTTCCCTTCTCAAGCGCATCGAGAAATACTCAGGACAAATCAAAGAAGCTTTCCCTGATCGAGTCAGGTGGGCGTAAAACTTGCACGATCTGGCCCACGAAATCGGACTGGACGAGAACGTGGTGCCCTTACTTTCTCTTGTGCACGGAGATCTCTACCCTCGCCATATTCTCGCCGACGACCAAAAGCGTGTGACAGGAATCATAGATTGGGGCGATGTCCACCTCGGACATCCTTTCCTCGATCTTTCGATTGCCTACACATTCCTCGAATCGGGCGAACATGATGCTTTTTGGACCGCCTACGAGTTGCCGGTGAGCAACGACATGAAAAAAATGGCGCGACTGAAGGCGATCAATTACGCCCTCTCGCTCTATCTTTATGGAAAGCATACGAAAGACCACCAGCTTTTGGCCATGTGTGACCTTATGGCCGCCCGCTCAGCCTCAGCTTAGGGTCAACTGGCAAAAAGAGTCACATTTCACGCTGATTTCACACCCCGATTGCAATACTCCCCACAAGCTTCGCGAAATGTGGTCAAGCCACGGACGCAGTACAGCGGGAACTTGAGTATGAAGAATCATCTATTAAGCAATCGATTGGTTGCACTTTCATTTGGGCTTGGACTTGTGGGCTTTACCTCGCAAAAGGCGATGGCGTTTGACGTTTGGTCGCAAAGCTACGTTGGGATATTCAACCGCAACTATGGCGGAGGACTCGGATTTCTAAATTCCGATTTGCATTCAGACGGTACGTTGTCGTCGGCGTCCACCAACACTTCGTTTACCGGGATGAATGGCATGGGCAATCAGCAGACCATGAACTTTCAGAGTACGAACCGTTCCCAATCAGAGTTCGGAAGGCTTCATTGCTACGCATCCGGCACAGTCACAAACACCTATTACAACGCTGCCAACCCGTTCTATTACAACTCGACAACGAACACGTACAACACGAGCGGGTCACCGGACGGACTCTACAGCCTCGGTTTTGCGGGCTTCAATGACACGCTTCACTTCGGTGGAGCACTTCAAGCAGGATACAAGGCTCGGTATTATTTTCACGTCGATGGTACGAATACTGGACCCGGAGCCGTCGCTGACATGTCATTTGGAATCCAAGGTAACGCCGATGAGTCGTTCTTTGCCTTCGATCCAGGCTACTACAATACAACCTGGGTTACTCAATCTTATGATGTTAACGGGGTTACGCCTCAGGATGTCCACGTTCAATTTTCTAACCAATTCGTGGTTGACATTTGGAATGGCGTCCCAGATGGTTCGAACATTAGCGGAACATCAGACTTTTTCTCGACACTGACCCTTGCAGGTATAGAAATGCTCGACGCAAACGGTAACCGGGTCACTGGTTGGACGGTCACTTCGGATTCTGGGACCCACTACGCAACCGTCCCAGAGCCAGCCAGTTTTGCCGTGATGATAATTGGAGCGATCGGGTTGGTCACGCGAAGAAGAAAGCGAAGCTAATTGCCAACCGGGTTAACCCCATGTTTGGCCCTGGCGTACGCCGCACGCAAATCCTGCTCGCTGAGTTGCTCCTTGAGCAATCGGCGAGTAGGATTAAGTCGGTTGGACTCGTATACGGACGGGGTCGAGCCGAACTGACGCCGTAGTATGGTGCCTCGCGCAACCGCTTCCGCTGAGAAATCAAGGTCGCCAATCCGGCCATGAAGTCGAGCAATCATATCGTCGCACGCGGTTGCGAGCGAATGCCCAGTAACGTCGGTTCCCATCAACCTTATTTCATCGACCATTGCGATCGCTTGGATAAAGTCCCCCGCCTCCTCTCGAATCATTGCTTGGGTGAGCATGCAGTATCCGACCATTCGACGGCCATTGCTGGCTTCGAAATAGCGCCGAGCCTGGGCAAGGCAGACGGACGCTTGATCCAGCTTTCCTTCGCGGATGAGAACCAGCGACATCGTGAGATTCTGTTGGGCGGTGTCATTGGGGGATCCATTTTCCTCGACTATTCGAGTGGCCGATTTGATCCGATTTTCCCACACGCCATCTTTTCCGACGTGCTGCTCAATGATCGCCAAATGGCGATCTGCCTTGACAAGTTCGATTGCGGTCGAGTGTTGGGACGCGAGTTGTCGAACTATTTGGCAATATCGTATCGCTTCCTTGAAGTTGCCTTGACTGAGATAACCGAACGAAAGGGCCGTCCCCAAAATAGTGGCAGCTTCGATTTCTTGGTTCGAAAGTGCCATTGAAAAAGCGCGTTGGGTCTCAAGCTGGCAAGAGTCAAATTCTCCGACGATCCATTTGAGGTAAAGACGCTGAGCGGATACCATCGACCGAGTGGGTGTCTCAAACGCGTATGCATCAAGGACTTTCTGGTGGCATTCTAGGGCGATCTTGCCACTCATCGCCATCCAGGTCGCCCGGGTGCTGACCAAAAACGAAGCCGCCTCTTCGGGGTTGCGCTCGACAAGCCAATTACATGTGACGGTTAAGGGATTTGACTCCGTGACCACCGAAGGTGTTTCAATGTTGACTACAACGCCTAATTCGCGCAGGACGCGAGCATGGAAGGTGTTCGCAGCCTGCGCTGCTCCGGGCGCATTACCTAAATTTTCAAGAATCCGCACTCTGAGTTGAGCTGCATCTTGGTCAAGCGGGTCAATCCGACACGCATCCTCGACCAATCGGATTGCCATGGTTGCGTCACCACTTTGGGCGGCTTCGGACGCCCTTAGCATTCGTTCGTTTACCGCTTCGGTTCGCAGACGGAGGCGATTGTCGAGAACCCAATCTTCGGTGAAGCCGGGCATAAAGTCGCCCCGATAGGCCAAATTAGGGTTACCCGCTACAATGGCATCACAGGCGATAATTCCTTCGACAAGGGTCAGATGGTCACCATTGGTAACGAGACTGTTGCTGGGAAGCAACTTGCGGAGGGTAGCAAGTGCGTTTCGAAGACTAGTTCGTCCAGCTTCTTCGTGAGACGTGGGCCAAATTGCTTGAATCAATTCGCCCCGAGCGTGACCAACACCGGGATCCATCGCCAAAATTGATAAGAGAAGGAGTATTTTTTTAGTTGGAAAACGAGTCGGCAAACCGTGGGCATTAAGCAGTTCAGTCTTTCCAAGCAAATTCAGCTTCATCGTCGGCGCAAATCCCCCAATTCAATAATAACATAACTCCGGTGAATCTGAAATAAACGGAGATGGCAATAAGACTGGCTTTTCGGCAACGGAATATAATCTTGTCAATGAGATTCCAAACTTGAATTGATGGGATCGAAGCGAGCCATCTGACTGGAGGATTCTTCGAAGGGTGGCCCAATACCCCTTCGCACGATGCCCACTTGAGAATCCTGCAAGGAAGCGCTCATGTCGTCGTAGCGATCAACCACGAAAGCAAAGTCGTCTGCTTCATCACCGCCATCTCAGACGGAGTCTCTAGCGCGTACATCCCTCACCTCGAGGTCCTACCGCAATATCGGGGCCAGAGCGTCGGCAAAGAGCTTGTTCAACGGATGCTTCATCAACTGAGCCACCTCTATATGATCGATCTTACCTGTGACGATTACGTCGTGCCGTTTTACGAATCACTCGGCCTGAGACGAGCAAACGCGATGCTCATCCGCAACTACAGCCAACAGTCCTGCTCCTAATTGTCTATTCCGAACTTGCGATCGAACGGTGGCAGCGCAATCTCAAACACGGTCCAATAGCCGTACGACCAATGAATGCCTCCGCTACCGACGACTGAAAGCTAGCAGAGCGCAGGTATCCTCACACCCATGCATCTCAAGTCCATCCTTGGCCTCTTTGCGCTGTTGCCATGCCTTGCCTTTGCCCAAGATCCCGCGAAGCCAGCCACTCCGGCAACGCCACCGAATCAAGAGATCACGGCTTCGATCACTAAACATAGCATCACATTCCCATCCGGAAAAATCGACTACTCTGCGACCGCTGCGCAAGTCCCTCTCCGAAATGAAACCGGCGAGATCGAGTGCCGAATGTTTTACGTCGCCTACGAAAAAGAGGGAGCAAAGGGAGCCGACCGTCCCGTTACCTTCGCCTTCAACGGCGGCCCCGGGAGCGCGACGCTCTGGCTCCACATGGGTGCTCTCGGGCCGAAGCGAGCCCCAATGAACGACGATGGTAGCCTCCCCAAGCCGCCCTACGAAGCGATCGATAACCAAGACTCCTGGCTGG